>NZ_JBSQYM010000104.1:0-10807 GCF_055140805.1 Orenia sp. | reverse complement strand
TATTATATCATACTAGATAGAATATTTGAAGGTATCGAACCTTACAAATATTATCCAATTCATCTCCACCTAATACATAGTTTAGATGGAGTTTTCTTTCGATGTTTTAGATAAATAAAGTAAACTTTATCTTTCTACTTCAATTATTATCTCCATTACCTTCAACTTCTATAAACTCTGTTTTCAAAGAATTGGTAGGGCATTTCTGTATACAATGGCCTTCACCTAAACATTTAACAGGAGCTAATAACTTTGCTTTATAGCCTGAAGGAGTATTAACCATCATCAAAACCCCTTGACCACAGGCCTTGACACAAGCAGCACAGCCAACACATGTATCCCAATTAATATCACAAATATAGTTTAAAGTATAATCCTCCCCACCTCTCGTTTTTCCTGTATAATAATCTGTCATTTTAACCTCCTGTTTAATAAATACAGTTATTATACTAATATATTAAAAGAAGACCAAATATGTGAATTCATTATAATTCTAATAAATAAAAAAAGACTAACCAGTGTAGGTCAGCCTCATAACTTACTATTTAATTATTAATTATCATCAATAACTTACCACTAGCCAACTTTATCTTGGCTGGACTCTTTGTAACAATATTACTCAAGCCCAAAGTATTGCCACGCTTAAAATTAGCATCCTCTAGTCCATACTTAAAGCCTTCCAAATAAACCCCTGTTACTTCATCACTTAAAGGTAACAAAGAGAGAGTCTTATCAATTTTATCAATCAAAATCTTCTCTTGGTATACTAACTCTATACTTGCTTGAGGGGTAATGAATTTAATCTTGGTCTCAACTTTAGTAGAAAACTCTAATAGATAAAGATTTGCTAGAGTGTGATCTAACCGCCCCCCAAGACCTGCAAAGATAATAATCTCTTTATAACCTACTTCAAGAAGTTTTTCTAGAATAAGCTGAGTATCTGTCTTGTCTTTAGCTACAGGGTATTGAGCAAATTCAACTTGCTGTTGTTGATAATACTCCAAAGTCTCAGAAGATATTGAGTCCAAATCACCTAATATCAAGTCAGGAATTATTCCTAAGTTATAAGCATGATTAGCACCACCGTCAGCACAGACTACTTGATCAGTTGCTTTGATATAATTAAGATAAAAATTCTTATTACCTGTTAACTCCCCATTAATAAATAGGATTGCCCGTTCCATTATTCTACTTCCTGTATTTTGCTGATGGTAGCCAAAGGAGTATTTTCTAATCCTTTGTTCAATAGCACTAAAGCTATTATTGTGATTATGATTTGAGGGATCATATAACTTGCATTATAGCCTAGAGAGTAGACCCAGACATCAACACCTTTAGGTGCATAGTCTCCAAAAAAGACCACTCCTGAAATAACATGTGCTAATAATCTAAAACTAGCCCCTAATATAGTTGCCATAGTTATTAAGGTAGACCTAACTTTAAAAGAACTCTTAGCAAATAGATTAGATACCAGTCCTGCAAACCCTACCAGACCATAGGCCAAAGGATAATCAAGAATCGCTTGTAAAGGATAGTAGATACTGGCATCTAATAATAGTTGTAGTAGCCCATATGTAGCACCTAAAAAGACCCCTTCTTTCCAACCCCAGCGTAGAGCGATGAATATAATCGGAATCATCTCGAGGGTTACTGAACCACCTTGTGGCATCTTATAAAGCTTTAAAAAGTTTAAAATAGTAGCTAAAGCCAAAGCAACACCTAACTCTGTTAACTTTCTGATTTTAATATTATCCATAATCTCATCCTTTCTATATCAAATAAAATTATCTATATAAAAAACCACTCCCTTAAGAGAGTGGTTACAGTGCTATGTTATCTTCCACTTCCCTACGCAGGTATTATCCTAATCAGGTTCAAGGGTTAGAGTAATACTCTTCTCAGCCTAAAAGCACCCCCAGTGTTTATATTCAATTTTATCTAAAAATCTAATCAAATTTAATTATAACAGAGTATAAGAAAAACTTCAATATAATCACCTTTCATAGTTAGTGAATTTTTTAGTCAGATTATTACTATCGCTTATTTATATTGAAAAGTCTCTGTAATATGTTAAAATATTAATATAGTACTTTAAGAGACCTTAGTATTTTTACTGGTTGTAGATTAAAACTACTAAAAGAAGGGAGAGATTTTAATGAACATAGAGTTAGTAATAGGAGTTTCTTTTGTATTGATGGTCTTAGCCCAAGGGATAATACTTTTAAAGAACTTACAATCTAATAATAAAGCAGGCTCACAGGAAGTACTCAATTTATTCTTTAGATTTATCTCTAACAGTTCTTTATATGTTGTAGCTCTATTGATTTATATTACCTCTCAAGGCCCACAAGGGTTAAAAAATATTAATTTTACTAATTTAGAGAATATTACTTTAGGACAAGTGGCTATTTTACTTATGTTGTTTATTGATTTAACTATTATCTTACTTGTTATCTATAATTTCTTTACAAAAGTAACTAATAAGAAAGAAAATGGTAACTTCACTGAGATGATTGACCAAAATAGAGCTAAAAAGATTTAAAAAGAGAAAGAGTAGCGCTTATCGCTACTCTTTAATTATTTTTAGAGTTATTTATCTTTTTAAAAAAGTTAATCTTATTGCTGTTATGAATAATCAATAATAATATCGTTATAATTAAGTTTAACCACCCAAAAAGATTACCAACTTTATAATAAACAGTCTTTTTGCGCTCTGGGATAGGAAGGTTAAAGGTAAAGGTTCTGGTCTTAAACATCCTAGTTTTGACTAAAATTTCACCTCGCTGATTTACTACCCCGCTGATTCCTGTATTGCCGACTTTCACTACAGGCACTCTATGCTCTACTGCTCTAAAGATAACTGCCTGCAAGACCTGTAATGAAGCATGACTTTTACCAAACCAAGCTTCATTGGAGATATTAATCATAAAGTCATTCTGCTGATATAATTTTCTAATATAAAAAGGGTTTAAGATCTCTGAACAGATAGGACTAACCCAAGTAACCCCGTTCATATTAAAAGACACAAGTTTATTACCTGGAGTAATATGATTTAAGGTTGTCTCAATAATATCTGGTATTAATTTAGGATAAGGTACATACTCTCCCCAAGGAACAAGTTTGACCTTGCTATAGCGTTGAACTATATCTCTATCTCTATTTACTAGAAAAGCACTATTTAGATAATGACCATTCTCCCTAATATGACCACCGATAAAGAGTGGATTATCTCGATAAAAGGCATAAGGAAACTTTCTATCCTCATAATAACCTCTTAAAATAGCTGTTTCAGGCCAAATCATCAAATCAGGGTCACCACTAGCCAATTCTTGTGAGGTCAAGTTTAAGATTTTATTGATAACCTCTCCCCGCTTAGCTCTACTTAACTTCATCTTTTGGGGTATATTAGGTTGCATAATACCTACTGCAAACTCCTTCTTAGCTACAACCTCTTTTTGTAAGATAGCATTACCATAAGTAAATAGAAGAGCAAAGATTAAAGAGGCGGTAATTAAATACTTAAATGCTCTCTCTTTTAAAGCTAAATAAAATAAAGTATTAACAAGTACGATAATAAAGGTAACTAAATATACTCCACCATACTGAGCCACTTGAATCAATTGGGGAATAAAAGCCTGTGAATAACCTAAAAAAGCAAATAAGAACTGGAAAGAGAAGATAGTTCTTAAAAACTCTACACCAGTCCAGACTAGAGGTGCTATAATGAGTATTGATATCTTCTTACTTAGATTATTAAAAATCACAGCAAATAAACCAAAGTATAGACTGATAATCGAGATCGCCATAACAAATATCAATATAGATACTAGCAAAGGATATTCACTAAAGTTAGCTACAGAAATTAACAACCAATAACTACTAATAGCTAAAAAGACCATGCCAGTTGTCCACCCCAATTTAAAAGCAGATCTTCTCTCACTCTTTTCCAAAACAAATAAAAGGGGAATCAATCCTACCCAAGCTAACAAGGCCAGACTAGGAAATTTAAAAGGGACTCCTAATAATATTCCGGCAAAGATAGCCAATAAATAATTTCCCATGATACTCTTCCTCTCTAAAATCAATTTATAATCCTTTAAAATCAATATTAATAAGGCTACAGGCTTCAACCTGTAGCTGAAATATTTATCAACAAACTACTTATCCTCAATCATCTCATTAAGATTTATAGCTTTGACTATAGATAGTGCCAACAACCCCCCTGCTAAAGCAGTAAATAATTGAGGAATCTGCATCAAAGTAGCTATCTTAGGTGGTACATTCACTAAGAAGTTAACAGCTGAAGCCAATATACCATATTTACTCAAAGCAGCTAAACCAACACCTAAATATTTATGCTTTTTTGCTAGAAAATGATAGATTAAGACCCATAATAGATTCCCTATAATAATAAATGGAATCATTACTGCTAAAGGTGGTGGTAAAATACCTCTTAGCAGAGCTATCCATGGTGTTAAAGCTCCAATTAACAGACCGCTTTCTAGACCAACCAAGATTGTAGCTAAAAGCAACATCATATTAACCAAAGGACCTGTCACATAAAGAGGAAATCCTAAGGCTTGTACCACCAGAGTCAAGGCTAATAAGATTGCAGTTCTAGTCAACCATTTTGTATATTTCACCTTAATAACCTCCCTTCACAATATATTTAATAAAATAAAATGGAATAATAACTTAAATTAGAAAGTTCACTTATCTTATTATTCTTGAATTAGACTTATTCTCCTCTTTTAAAGAGTTATTTTAATAATTGATCTCAAAATTTATAAATTAATAACAAAACAATAATATATCCTTATTCTGAATTTTTATCATTAAATTATGTAAAAGAGCACCCCTTTAGGATGCCCTTTTTTATTAAATATTTATTTCTTTAAATCAGCAAAGATATGATTTCCAATTGTAATCTTAGGGGTTGTATTCTCAAAGATCCAACTAGCAGTGGCTTTAACAGGATTATAATAGTATAGAGCCCCACCAGTAGGATCCCAACCTTTAAGAGCATAATCTACTGCTTGATATGATGTCTTATCAGGAGTTAGATGAATCTGTCCATCTAATACAGCAGAGAAGGCATAGGCACTTCCTCCTGGTCTTTCCAAAATAACCCCTTTAACAGTATTAGGAAATTCAGAGCTTAATACTCTATTGATGATAACAGAAGCTACTGCAACCTGCCCTTCAAAGGGTTCACCTCTAGATTCGGAATAAACTCCTTTGGCTAACCAGTCAAACTCCTCTGCAGTTACATCCAAACGCTGGGCTGAAGAAGAGCCATTTTGAATATTAGGTTCTTCCTGAACAGCAGACTGGTATGAGTCATCTAAAACTTCTGAAGATTCATCTTTGTTTGACAAGAAAGAGAAGAAAAATAACATCAGTAACCCTTTAAAAACAGACATAATCCCCTTATTACCTGTTAATCCTGCCAACCCTCCTTCAGCAGCAAAAACAGGACTAATCAGAACAAACCCCGATAGCAGCGGGAAGATTAAAGTAAATATGAGTATATATATGATTAAATTGTTATATTGTTTTCTTTTCTGCATGGCTCTAACCCTTTCTAAGTATCTGATTTTATTTTAGATTCTTTTTTTACTAGAGCTAATAGTTGATTAAAATCAAGTTTAAGATTAAAGTTAAGTAGTATGGAGGAACAAATTAAGTGTTCTGCTTAAACTTAACCTTAGACTTAAGTTACTCTTATATTTTCTCTTATTTTGAAGAGATTTGCAAAGGTAATTCTTTGTAAAGTTAACAATTAAACTTCTTAATTACTCTTTAAAATCAGATAAAGCCCATTCTATACCTCTAAAGGTGCCTTGATGGAATAACAGTTCTAGATGAGTAGCATCAACTACCAGTCTAAAACCAAAATTTGGGGTATTAACTTGGCTAATATTGAAATTATTAACTACAGCATCTTTCCATTCTCCATAAGGTATCGATGATGATATACTTACAAAGCCAGCTCCTGCCGAATCTGTAGCATCCGGGGTTATTGCTAAGTTAAAGGGCATACTCTTATCTATTGCTCCTACCACCCCCCATTTCTTATTAGCTTTAGTTAGACTTAATCTCTGCCAAGATTTATTGAGCTTGTGTAAAAATGAGCTACCTTCTTTTAAGTCTATCAGTTGTCCTACAAGCTCTATAGAAGTCTTTACCCCACCGTTGGGAGTACCTACTGTCAATATCTTATGAACTGAATCCCAATTGTCTTGACTTAAGGTCATATACCTCCTAGAAACCAGGCCTCCCATACTATGGGCGACAATGATTACCTTATCTTTTCCTGTTAAATCTTTAATTAAATTCACCATCTTTTCAACCCTTAAAGCATATAGATCTAAATTACCACCAAGAGCTTCTTCCATAGGATGTAGAGTATAATAAGATATTCCCCACAAAGTATGATTCTTCTGTTTTCCATCATAATTGTGGTAAATCTTATTTTCTGATACAAATCTCATCTCATAATAATTGGGATTGATAGTCTCCATACTCTGCTTCCAATAGTCTATATTAGCACCTATCCCATGAATAAAGATTAGAGGATAATCAACAACCTCATCTTTACTATAAAGTTCTTGCCAGAACTTCTTGCTGGAATAATCATAGTCTCCTTGTGCCAATAGATTATTGGAAAATAGCATTAACAGGACTATAAAGATTAGAAATATTCTTTTAAACATAAATTTTTTCTCCTTATTCTCAAGCTTTTATTTAATCATACCACAAAAATAAAAAGAAACCTAAAACAATTATTCCCACTAGGTTTCTTAGAAGTTATTTTAAATTAGATGGTCTTATGCTTAGATAAGATAAAATCAATTTTGTCCATCGAATGATTAAAATCATTGTTATTATCTTTTAAGTACCACTGATAGGCTCTGCTCAACCCTTGTTTTAAGGTAGTTTCAGGAATATGTAAGTTATCCTCCTTCAATCTAGTTATACTTAGTAAAAAGGTAATATTTCTAAAGGGAAAGAAGTTCTTAGATACTAGATTAAACTCCCTTCTAGTACCCCTATCAACCTCTACTAGCTCTACCTCTTTACCGACCACCTCCATAGCTGTAGTTAAGAGCTTCTTCCAAGTAATAGCTCTATTATTAGTCAGATTATAAGCTTTACCTAAAGCATCTTCAGAAATAGCTCCACTGATAAAGCTTTTTACCAGATCACCGATATAGACAAACTGTACCTCCTGTTCTCCTGCTGGAATAGGTATCGCTAATCCATCTCTAATCCTATCAAAAAAGTAAGCTTCACGATATAGGTTATTACCTTCACCATAGATATAGGTAGGTCTAAAGATAGTAATTGGAAAGCCTTCCTGATGATATAAATCAAATAAGTAGTCTTCAGCGAGTGCCTTATCTAAGCCATAGCTTCCCCAGTGAGGGTTTCTTCCTCTTGGAAAATCTTCAGAGCTAACCCCTTTATTGGGTAGATAAACAGCTCCAGAACTACAGAAAAGATACCTCTTTAAATTATCCCTCTTAACTACCTTGACCAGTTTGGCTACATCTTCTTTAGTATAAGCAGTGATATCAAAGATATAGTTATAAGACCTATCTCCCAACTCCCTGTGTAGCTCCTCTACTGAATGTCTATCCCCTTGTAAATGCTCTCTAATACCCTCATAGTCGACCTCTCTTCTGCCACGAGTAAAGATATCTACATTATAGCCTAAGGAGATTAAATACTTAGCTATTGCTTTACTGACAAACTCTGTTCCTCCCATAACTAAAGCATCCTTCACTTTATCACATCCTTCTTATCTAAGTATTAATATAACTCTCTTCTAATTGACTTATCACTACTTATTAATCTCTTCTTCAATTCTATGTATAATCTCTTCACAGAATTGATGGGTAACTAAAGCATCATCAAGAAGTCCATCTATCGCTATATCCTCCTGCACTACCTTGATAAATTCATCGACTATATTTACAAATCCTCTATTATATAGGGTAGGGTTCCAACTAGCACTTCTACTTACTCTCTCTTCTCCCCCTTGATAGTCAACTCTTTCTACCAAGTCTTTAATTATAGCCTTTCTTTTTTTACCGATTACTTGAAGTATTTCTTGATTAACTCCACTGTCCCTATTCATCATTCCAATAGCAGTCAACCTTTCTCCCTTAAATTTAATTACTATCTGTTTTAATAGCTCTCCATCTAAAATTGTATCTACCACCAAATCTTCTAACTGCCCCTCAGCTAGAAAACTAATGGTATCAATTACATGAATAAAATCATCATAGATAGCTATTTTAAAGTTTTGGGGATTATTTAACCTATTCTTCTCTAATAAAATAGTTTCAGCTGTGAACTCCTTCTTTAACTGTTGGTACATTGGCACAAATCTACGATTAAAGCCGACCATTAACTTTAGATTATTGTTCTTTGCCAACCCTACCATTCTCTTTGACTCTGCTAAAGAATAAGAGATAGGCTTGTCCACATAGACATGGATACCATGATTTAATAACTTCTCCATAATAGAAACATGAGCTGTAGTAGCTGTATGAACAAAGGCAGCTTCAACTCCAAAGTCTATTAAATCATCTAGATTCGTGCTTTTATTAACTACTCTATATTTATTTGACATAGCTTCTAACTTCTCTTGATTACGAGTGACAAAAAAGAGCTCTAGCCCTTTCTTGGCGGTAATGACTGGCAGATAAGCTTTTTGGGCAATACTACCTAAACCAATTACTCCAATCTTCATCTATATCATCCCTTTCTTCAAAGATTACCTTAAGGTTATTATATCTAATTTTAGATATTTTTTAAAGCTAAGCCCTTTAATTACTAATAAATTCCAGTAATTATCTCAAAATAAAGGGGTACGAAAAATCACACTCTTTTATCTGTTAATTTATTCCTTTTAACAGAGGTTATAACCGCTTTTTTGTATGATTATACAAAATTATTAATATTGTCTCGAAATTATCGGGGGTTGCATACAGGAGGATGTATTAATATTCACATAGCTCTCTATAAATCTATAAGCTTTGTTAACAAATTTTAGGGTTATAGATAGCTTTAATCTTAAAGTTATATCGTAATTATTTACTCAATAATTCATCTTTAAGCTTACAACCTGTTGGTGTCACAGCTAACCCTCCCAATGAGGTCTCTTTAAGCTGTGGAGCAAGAGTCTTGCCAATCTTTTTCATTGTTACAATTACTTCATCAGCGGGAATATGGCTCTTTATCCCTGCCAAAGCTAATTCTGCTGCTGTTAAAGCATTACTAGCTCCACCAGCATTTCGTTTGATACATGGGATCTCTACCAAGCCACCTACTGGATCACAGACTAGCCCCAGTACATTCTTTAAAGCAATTGCTACTGCATCAAGTACTTGTTCTTCTTTACCCTCTAACATATAGACAATCGCTCCCGCTGCCATAGCTGCTGCCGAACCACATTCAGCTTGACAGCCACCTTCTGCTCCAGAGACCGTTGCCTGTTTGGCTATAATCAGACCTATCCCAGAGGCAACAAATAATCCATCAATAATAACTTCATCATCAAGGTTTTTATCTTCTGCTACTGCTAATAATACTCCAGGCAAGATTCCACAGGAACCAGCCGTAGGGACTGCCACGATTCGTCCCATAGCAGCATTTACTTCTGCTACAGCTATCGCCTTGGCAATTGCTGAACTTAATAGAGTACCAGTTATAGTATTTCCTCTCTGTTGAGCATCAACTAACAGTTGAGCATCACCACCACTTAGACCACTAGTAGATTTGATATTTTCAGTCAAACCAGTTTCAATTGCCTCTCTCATCACTGCTAAGGCTTTTGCCATCTTAGCTCTAATCTCATCCTCTGATTTATTGGTCAACTCTCTTTCTCGCTCAATAATTATATCTACTATAGATAAATTTGTCTCTTTAGTTAACTCTATCAGCTCTGCTAATCTTTTAAAATTATACATGCTAATTCCTCCCTAATTAATAGGCCCTATCAATTTAATCTCCTCAATCTCTGTTATCTCTCTAATCTTATCTAAAATCTCTTCATCAATCTCCTCATCAAGTTCAATAACTGCTGTAGCCAAAGAACCTTTATATTCTCTTAATACTTTCATATAAGCAATATTTAGTTTGTAGTCTTCTAAAACCCTAGATATTTTAGCTATTATACCTGGCTTATCTTGATGAATAGTAAGTAAAGTAGCCAGTTCTCCTGTAACTCCAACCTTAATTCCATCAATCTCATTTATAATGACACTACCCCCTCCAATAGAGGAAGCGATAATATTAATAATTTTCCCCTTAACATTACTAATTTCGAGTTTAATAGTATTGGGATGGGCATTATCTAAATCTATAGGAAGAAATTCATAGCTTAAGTTCCTTGCTCTAGCTAAGGTGAAGGCCTCTTTAATCATAGGATTGTCAGTCTGTAGACCTAATAATCCGCCAATAATAGCTTTATCAGTACCATGTCCTTGATAGGTTTCTTTAAAAGATCCATGTAAGTATACCTTTACATGATTAAATTCTTCTCCAATTATCTCTTTTGCTAGATTTCCTATTCTAACAGCTCCTGCAGTATGGGAGCTTGAAGGTCCAACCATCACTGGACCAATAATATCAAAGATACTTAAATTGCTCATTTTACCACCACTTTTATGATTTGTTATTTTGATTAGATTGTTTATATATATATGGCATTAAAGATTTAACATTTCAATTAGCTACGGATTTTAACCCGTAGCTTCTGTAGAACTCATAATATCGCCACAGGTTAAAACACTGT
>NZ_JBSQYM010000103.1:0-10762 GCF_055140805.1 Orenia sp. | reverse complement strand
GTAGTGGATAGTTAAAAGACTAAAAACCTATGTTTAAATGATTTTGAACTTAACTGTCAACTATCAATTATCAACTATACACTGAAGTAAAAAGTGTCGTAATTTCCCCAAAGTATACAGAAAATAAAACAAACCATTAAAAAAAGCAACCATAATGATATGGTCGCTTTCTTAAAATAATTTATCAATTTACCTTTCTAATATTTACACCAATACTACCTAATTTATCTAATATATTTTCATATCCACGTTCAATATGATAAATATCACTAATCTCAGTCTCCCCTTCTGCTACCAATCCTGCTATAATTAAAGCAGCTCCTGCCCTTAAATCAGTAGCCTTAACTTTAGCTCCTGTTAATTTCGATTTTTTTACAATAGCAGACCTACCATCTATCTTGATATCTGCGCCCATTCTCTTTAATTCATCAACATGACCAAACCTATTTTCAAAGACAGTCTCTATCACCATACTAGCTCCCTCAGCTTTGGTCAATAAAGCCATAAACTGTGCTTGCATATCTGTAGGGAATCCTGGATAAGGTAAAGTTTTCATATCAACAGACATTAATTTACCTTCTGAGATGATTCTGACACTATTAACATCTTCCTCAACTATAACTCCCATCTCCCTTAGCTTAGCGATTAATGGCTTGACATGCTCTACTAATACATTATCTATATACAAGTCACTTTCTGTAATGGCAGCAACCATCATATAAGTTCCTGCTTCAATTCTATCAGGAATAATTGTATATTCTCTGCCTTTTAATTTTTTTACACCTTCTATTTTGATAACATCTGTCCCCGCACCTTTAATTTTAGCCCCCATTACATTAAGATAATTAGCTAAATCAATAATCTCAGGCTCTCTAGCAGCATTTTCAATCAGGGTCTGACCTTCTGCTTTAGTTGCTGCCATCATAATATTTGATGTAGCCCCTACACTTGGATAATCCAGATAAATCTTAGCTCCAATCAATTTATCTGCTTTAACTTCTACTACGCCATGCTCTATATTTATCTCAGCACCCAAAGCTTTAAATCCTTTAAGGTGTAAGTCAATAGGTCTACTACCTATCTCACAGCCACCTGGCAATGAAGTAGAAGCATGTCCAAAACGAGCCAATAACGCTCCAAGAACATAATAAGAAGCCCGCATCTTCCTAGCTAAATTATAAGGAATATTTAAGCGATTAATAGTATCTGTACTAATCTTTAATCTATTATTATTATACTGAGTTTTAGCTCCTAAGGAATTTACTATCTTAATTAAGTTATTTATATCTCTTAAATTAGGAATATTCTCTAAAATACTTTCCCCTTCTCCTATCAGTGCAGCCATAACAATTGGTAAGGCGGCATTTTTGGCACCACTAATACTGACCCTACCTTCTAATTTGCTTACTTCCTCTACTATTAGAAAACTCATCTTAATCCTCCTAATCAAATTTATCACAATTCAATAATTATCTTCTTGGTTCTTGGCTTAGTTCCTTCTTTAAAGAATAAAATTTAACCCAGTAATTAATGATTAGTAGGACATTTTTTTCCTATAATCTTGTCTAACCAACTCATTTTTTGATAATTTGCTAATTCTTCTGGTGCTTTTTCCTTAATCATTTGATAACATTCTTCACATACTTTCTCCCCTTTAGCATTAATAAGTTCTATTGGTAGCCCTTGTTCTTTCAAACTAGTCACTCTATTCTTAATCAGAATATCATTCTGCTTAACCGCATGGTCGCTTACCACAACTAGACCTATATCTCCTTTGAAATCAGGTGAATCTACTTTTTTAAAAGATAAATCATGCTCTCTAGCCAATCTAATATAATCCTTAGCTTTATCCATATCTACTCTTCGATTAATTATTAGCTTCTTTGCTTCATTATTCTTAATAGCTTCTAAAACCTCTGGATATGTCCCTGGTTCTTCGATCTGTTCAAAGGTTAACGCCTTTAAAACTCTTTCTTTGAACTCACCCAAAAACCTATTCTTCTCACCTTTCTTCAGTTCAAAACCACCACGAATTCCTGCACTGACCCTCTGTTCTAAATCACTTTTACCTTGATTCTCAATTATAGCTTCTTGTTGAATATCTTTATCTTCACTCATGACCTCACCCCGTTGAATTTCTTTTTTCATTTATCATTATTCCTTAACTATCAATATTATAATCATACAACTTTGGAATAAAACTTAAATATAACAAAATATAACACTATATGGAGATATTGCGACACTTTTAAAATTAGCGTGAGCGGGTGTGTGAGTGTGAGTAAACCCCAATAAAAAGAAGTTTTACACACACTCACACTCATAGCTCACACTTGACACAAAGTGTCGCACACTCTCTCTTTAATCTCACCTTAAACTTGAATGCATATTCAGTTATGGTATCTGATTATCGATTAATATTACCCAGCCTTCATAGTATAATTTACCACTTAAATAAAAAAAGAGCAAGAGATTTTACTCTCTTACTCAAAATTTCTACCTTTGCTGACTTTTAATCTATTCATAGCCTTCTTTAAAGCAATCTCAGCCCTTTTAGAATTAATTGAGCTATTATCTTTAGATAATCGCTTTTCGGCTCTTTCTTTAGCAGATTTAGCTCGGTCCACATCAATCTCATCAGAGTATTCAGCAGTATCAACCAAGATACTAATCTCTTCAGGTTTTACTTCGATATAACCTGTACTAGATGCTAATATCCTCTCTTGGTCATTGTTCTTGAGTTTAATCTGACCAATATCTAGACCGGTCACTAAAGGTTGATGTTCTGCTAAAAACCCTCTATCACCATCTATAGTTCTTACAGTTACCATAGATGCTTCTCCATCATAGACCACCTTTTCTGGTGTAATGATACTTAGTTTCATTGTGGACACGATTAATCACGACCTTTTTCTTTTTCAGCCTTTTCTATAGCTTCATCTATTGTACCAACAAAAAGAAAAGCTTCTTCTGGTAAGTCATCATGCTTACCTTCTAAAATCTCTTTGAAACCACGTACAGTTTCATTAACTGGTACATACTTACCTGGCATACCAGTAAATTGCTCTGCTACAGAGAATGGCTGTGATAAGAAACGTTCAATCTTACGAGCACGGGATACAACTAATTTATCATCTTCAGATAATTCATCCATACCCAAAATCGCAATAATATCTTGTAAATCTTTATACTTCTGTAGAGTTTCTTGGACTCTACGAGCAACATTATAATGATCTTCTCCCACAGTACTTGGACTCAAAATAGTAGAAGTAGAATCCAATGGATCAACTGCTGGATAGATACCTTTCTCAGCAATCTGTCTTGATAATACTGTAGTTGCATCTAAGTGAGCAAATGTAGTTGCTGGCGCAGGGTCAGTTAAGTCATCAGCAGGTACATATACTGCCTGTACTGAAGTGATAGACCCTTTCTTAGTAGATGTGATTCTCTCTTGCAACTCTCCAACATCTGTTGCCAAAGTCGGTTGATAACCTACCGCTGATGGCATTCTACCTAATAATGCTGATACCTCAGAACCAGCTTGCACAAAACGGAAGATATTATCTATAAATAACAATACATCCTTACCAGCTTCGTCACGGAAGTATTCAGCCATAGTCAGACCTGTTAGTCCAACTCTCATTCTTGCTCCAGGTGGCTCATTCATCTGTCCATAAACTAAGGCTACTTTATCTAATATATCTGCTTCTTGGAATTCTAACCATAAATCATTACCTTCACGAGTACGCTCTCCTACTCCTGTAAATACAGAGAAACCACCATGCTCAGTAGCGATATTATTGATTAATTCCTGAATTAATACTGTCTTACCTACACCTGCACCACCAAATAGACCTACCTTACCACCTCTAGAGTAAGGTGCTAACAAGTCAATAACTTTAATTCCTGTTTCAAAGATTTCAGTTGATGTATCTTGTTCTTCATAACTTGGTGCTTCTCTATGTATTGGAAGATATTTATCAGTCTTTACTTCTCCTGCTTTATCAACTGCTTCACCTAATACATTGAAAATACGACCTAAACATTCTTCTCCTACTGGTACAGAAATAGGACCACCTAAATCGATAGCTTCCATACCCCTTTTTAATCCATCAGTAGAGCTCATAGATACACCTTTTACACGGTTATCACCAACTTGATGCATAACCTCAACAACTACTTCTCTATCATGTTCTTTATCTACAATCTTTATCGCACCATTGATTTCAGGTAACTGTTCATTACTAAATTCAACCTCAACTACTGGACCAATAACTTCTACTACTCGCCCAATATTTTGAGATGAGTTATTCTCTCCACTCATTCTAATACCTCCTTTAACTTCAGTCAATTTCATAAATTGAACTTTATGGAGTTAAATTATTATACTTAGTGCTTTTCATAAAATACAGAATCATATAGTCATTATGAAATTTTTATGACCTACTAATCTAATGCTTCTGCTCCTCCAACAATCTCTGATAACTCTTGAGTAATAGCAGCTTGACGAGCACGGTTATAAGATAATTTAAGTTTGTCAATCATATCTTCAGCATTATCTGTAGCCGAATCCATTGCTGTCATTCGAGAAGCAAACTCACCAGCTTTTGATTGTATTAGGGCACCAAAGATAACATTCTTTAAATACTGTGGTAATACAGCAGATAGAACTTCTTCTGCTGATGGATCATAAAGGTAACTTTCTTCGGGGTTATTAACCTCTAATGATTCTGGTGGCTCAATCGGTAATATCTGTAGTTTCTCTACACTTTGGCTAACTACAGAATTAAATTGAGTATATACTAGATGAATCTCATCTAAAATTCCTTCTATATATAACTCTACCAACTCATTAGCTATGTTCGTAGCTGTAGAGAAACCAGGACTATCTTCAACTTCAATATATTCAGAGATAATCTCTGCTTTATTTTTGAAGTAATCCCTACCTTTTTTACCGATACTTATTAAAGCACTATCCTTATCAGTTTCTTTCAAGCTTTTCTCAACCTCTTTGATTACACGGCTATTATACGCACCACATAATCCCCGATCACCAGTAATGAATACATACCCTATCTTCTTAACATCACGCTTTTCAAGTAGAGGATGTAAATCATCATCTATTCTAGCTGTAATATCAGCTAGTGTTTCTTTAGTTTTATCAAAAAAAGGCTTAGCATTCTCTGCTCTTTCTTGGGACTTTCTTAACTTAGCAGCAGCAACCATCTTCATAGCTCTAGTTATCTTTTTAGTACTTTCGACACTAGTAATTTGCCGCTTAATATCCCGCATACTTGCCATCGTTAAATCACCTCACTTTCCTAGCAAAAGAAGATTAATTAAGCAGTTGCTCTATCTTTGCTAGTAGCAAAAGTATCTTTAAATTCTTTAATTGCAGCTTTTAAATTCTCTTCTGTATTCTCTTCTAGCTTACCACTTTCTACAATAGCTTCTCCCACTTCTGGGTGAGTATCCTGCATAAATTTAATAAACTCTCTCTCAAATTTTGTAATATCTTCAACAGGGATATCATCTAAGTAACCATTAGTTACTGCATAGATAATCATAACTTGATCCTCTATTTCTAATGGATTAGTTTCATCCTGTTTTAATACTTCTACTATTCTCTCTCCACGAGATAATTTCTTCTGAGTAGATTCATCAAGATCAGAACCAAATTGAGCAAAAGCTTCTAATTCACGATACTGAGACATATCTAACTTTAATGTTCCTGCAACAGATCTCATAGCTTTAATCTGTGCATTACCACCTACACGAGATACAGATAATCCTACATTAACTGCTGGTCTAACACCAGAGAAGAATAATTCACTCTCTAAGAATATCTGACCATCAGTAATAGAGATTACATTTGTAGGGATATATGCCGAAATATCTCCTGCTTGTGTTTCAATAATAGGTAGAGCTGTTAAAGAACCAGCACCTAACTCATCATTTAACTTAGCAGCACGTTCTAATAATCTAGAGTGCAAGTAGAATACATCACCTGGATAAGCTTCACGTCCTGGTGGTCTTCTTAAAAGTAATGACATTTCACGATAAGCAACAGCATGCTTAGATAAATCATCATAAACAACTAGAACATCTTCTCCCTGATACATAAACCCTTCTCCAATAGTACAACCAGCATAAGGAGCTAAGTACTGTAATGAAGCAGGTTCACTAGCAGAAGCGGAAACTACTGTTGTATATTCCATAGCACCTGCTTCTTCTAATTTATTTACAATTTGAGCAACTGTAGAAGATTTCTGTCCAATCGCTACATAAATACACGCTACATCTTTACCTTTTTGATTAATGATTGTATCGATTCCAATAGCTGTTTTACCAGTCTGACGGTCACCGATTATCAACTCACGTTGTCCCTTACCAATAGGTACCATAGAGTCAATTGCTTTAATACCTGTTTGTAGTGGTTGCTTTACAGGCTGACGGTCTACTATTCCAGGTGCTTCAGACTCAATTGGTCTAGCTTCATTACTATTAATTGGTCCTTTACCATCAATAGGTTCACCTAATGAATTAACAACACGCCCCTTTAACTCTTGACCAATAGGAACCTCAACAATTTTATTAGTTCTATTTACAGTATCTCCCTCTTCAATCTTAGATTCATCACCTAAGATAACACAACCTATACTATCTTCTTCTAAGTTAAGTGCCATACCATAGACACCACTATCAAATTCTAGTAATTCACCAGCCATAGCATCTTCTAAACCATAAATTCTGGCAATTCCATCACCAACATTAAGTACAGTTCCTACACCTTTTACTTCTAGTTCTACATTATAATTTTTTATCTGTCCTTTAATTATAGAACTAATCTCTTCAGGTCTAAGATTCATCTATTTTCACCCCTAACTTGCTTACTTCTAAACCTTTTAATGTATTTTCAAGCTTTTTAAGATGATTTAATAAACTCCCATCAACTACTTTATCTCCAATTTTCAAAATCAACCCGCCTAATAAATCAGGCTGAACTTTCAACTTTAAAGAGATTGCTTTTTCTGTAATATTTTCTAATTTAATCTTTAATTTCTCTTGATACTTATTTGCTAAATCAATCGGTGAAATAACCTGAACTTCCAATATATTTTCTTGCATATCAACTAATTTTTTAAATTGTTGATAAATAGTATGTAGATAATCTACTCTTCCTTTATCTATCAATATCTTAAGAAAGTTCATTAAATAACTTGATAATTGATTTTCAAATAACTCTGTTAAAGTCTCCTTCTTTTGTCCATTGCTAAGCTTAGGATGATTAATTAGTTTCTTCAAATCATCACTATCATTAATTACATCAATAAGTTCTCTAAATTGCTTTTCAGTTTCCCCTAAAACTTCTTCTTCCATCGCCAATTCAAATAAAGCTTGAGCATATCTTTCAGCTACTTGGTTTCTTAACATCCTAGCTCACCCAACTTATCTTTATCTATTCCTTCAATATAACTCTCTACTGTCTTTTCTTGCAAGTCCTTATTAATGGACTTCTCTAACAATTGTTTAGTCATTTGAATTGAGATATTTGTTACTTCATCTTTAAGATTTTCAATAGCTTGTTGTTTAGCACGAACAATCTCTTTTTCTGCTCTTTCAATCTTATTATTAGCTTCAGCTTTCGCTTCATTAATAATATCCTCTTTATTTCTTTGTGCTCTACGACGGCTTTCTTCTATTATTTCTTGTGCCTCACTTTTAGCTTCTCTCAATCTATTTTGATACTCCTCTTTCAAATCAATAGCTTCTTTTTCTTTTTTCTTAGCTTTATCAATCTGATTTGAAATTTTCTCAGAACGTTCATTCATAAAATTACTAATAGGCTCAAATAAGAAATGACGTAAAATCAAATATAGTACAATAAAGTTAATAACTTGGAAAAAGAAAGTTACATCTAAACTAATCACTTATTTGCTACCTCCCTTCAAAAAATAAATTTCCATTATAAATAAAAACTTATAAGAAATACAAATAATCAAAATAGAAGATGAATAATACATCATTATCCATCTTCACTCCCTTATTAGCATTAATGATTATCCTAATAACTTAATAAGTGGATTAGCAAATAATAAGATTAAAGCAATTACCAAGCCATAAATACCAGTGGTTTCTGCAACTGCAGCACCTAATAACATTGTTCTTACAATAACACCTTGAGCCTCAGGTTGCTTACCTACTGCTTCAGCACCCTTTCCTGCTGCAAATCCCTGTCCAATACCTGCTCCAATACCTGCTATCATCGCTAAACCTGCACCAATAGCTGATGCTGCTAAAACTAATGCTTTATCAGTCATTTGTTTTTCCTCCTTTAAAGATTATATTAATATTTAACTTACATTAACCTAAGTAATGGATTGGCAAACAATAAAATTAAAGCAACAACTAAAGCATAAATACCCGTTGTCTGTCCTACCGCTTGCCCTAATAACATAGTTCTTACAATTAAACCTTGGTATTTAGGTCTTTGACCAACACGTTCTGCACCTTTTCCAGCTGCATAACCTTGGCCTATACCTGGACCAATTCCTGCTATCATTGCTAAACCTGCTCCTAAAGCAGATGCTGCAATGACTATTCCTATACCTTCTAAATTAATTAATGGATTAGCATATAATAAAATTAAAGCAACAACCAAAGAGAAGATCCCTGATGTTTCAGCTACAGCTGCACCAAGTAACATCACTAATGTGATATTATTACTATTTTGTTCGTTATCTCCTACTGCTTCAGCACCTTTTCCAGCTGCATAACCTTGGCCTATACCTGGACCAATCCCTGCTATCATTGCAAAGCCAGCAGATAAAGCAGTTGCTGCTAAAATTAAAGCCTTAGGACTAAATTGCTCTAGCCAATTCAACAAGAAGGTAACTATATTAGATATATCGTCCACTTAATCCCCTCCTTTCCCTGTATCTTAATAAATTATTCCATCCCTACTGAAATATAGGTCATAGTCAACATCGTAAAGATAAAGGCTTGTAACAATCCAGCAAAAACATCAAAATAGAGACTAGCTATTCCTGGAAGAACAACTGTTACAACACTAAACAATAATCCCATGATAACTATTCCACCTAACATATTACCAAAGAGACGGAAAGAAATAGATACAGGATCAGCCAAAGTTCCAATAACATTCAACGGAAACATAAAAGGCATTGGCTCAAAATAAGACTTTAAGTAAGATAAAATACCTTTGGCTTTTATACCAAAGAAGTGAATATTGATAAAGGTAATAAAACCTAGAGCAAAGGTTGTATTTAAATCTGCAGTAGGTGTATATAAATTCAATAAATCTCTACCAGGAATAATACCTAATAAGTTAGCAAATAGTAAATAAAGAAAAAGTGTACCTATATAAGGAACAAACTTTTTCATTCCTTCTCCCATACCATCTTCAACTAAACCTTGTATAGTTTCTACAAACATCTCTGCTATACTCTGTAAACTACCAGGCTTAGGCCTTTGCTGAAGATTTCTAGTAGCTAACCAAGAAAATATAGCTAAAATAATCATTATAAACCATGTAGTAGTTACTGTAGATTTAACAGGTATATCTCCTATATGGAACATAACATGTGGTGAAAATGACTCTGCATCTACCTTATTAAGAAACATAAAATCTAGTAACTTATGAAAAAAATCCATTTAACTCCTCCCCCCTTTCTACAAGATTCTAAACAACTTGCTTGCTTTCCCAACAACTGAAAGCATTAGTGATTAAAATAACAATTTTGACTGTTAGCATACCAATTATGGTAGTCAATAAACTAACATCTTTTCTCTGCAAAGAAATATAAAAAACTAAGAACCACAAAGTATATCTTAATATGTATTGAACAAATACATATAGACCAGCTTTAACAGGTGGAAATTTAACAGCTTTCTGTAATGAATTAGATAATAAATAAAAATTCACAATACTCATTAATGCTCCTACAAATAATCCAAAAGCACTTTTTATATCAAATAAAACTAATATTCCTATTAAGAGCAAATCCAGCAAAACAGCCCATTTAATTATAAAAAATCTAGTCTCCTTTAATTCTTCCACTAACTATCCCTTCCTATCCTTCTCAGTAGCCATAAGTAATCTATAAGCACTTTTAAACCCTGATATAACACCTAAAATAGTAAAAAAAATCAAAAAAATAACCTTAGTACCTAACCATTCATCAAGTTTATTACCAAACCAAACACAAATAACTATAGGCACTACAATACTAATGCCTACCTGAGATAATAAAGCTAAAGCTTTAAGAACACCTATGTTGTCCTTCATTATAATTCTCCTATGTATTTAATAATTAACTAATGTCTAGAAATTAAAATTACCCTTTTCTAGTTTACACAATATATCTCTAAATATACATAAAACCACAGGAACATATAGTAACACCTGTGGAAAAGTATGTCCCCCTTTTTCACATGCCTACGAGGTTAGCTGTCGGATTCGGGTAGAGGATACCCTACTAATATAAAATTTAAGTTTAAGGTCAAGAATAACTATAACTAAATACTTAACATTCACTTAACCTCATACCTAAATTTACTATTAGATTCACCCCAAAGTCGGTTCCCCCGCTCTTTATAGATTAGGCACTTTTAATTTAGTTTTCATTATACTACAAAAACATAACATTGTAAAGTTTCTTTAAGTGAGTAAACTTTACTTAAAAATGTGATATAAAACGAATACATCCTAATAGATATTAGCTGTCTCTTATACACATCT
>NZ_JBSQYM010000102.1:0-16313 GCF_055140805.1 Orenia sp. | reverse complement strand
ACATTAATCCTTACGATACCTTGAATATTTTACACAAACAAGGATTAGTGTTTGTAACTCCATATATTCACTTGTACGACAAGGGGCTGAACCTAAGTTATAGGTTAGCATTACTGTTTTTTATAACCTTGTATCTAATATTGTATCATAGTAACTTGAATATTTGAAGGTGTTGAACCTTATAAATATTATCCAAATTCATCTCCACCTAATACATGGCTTAGATGGAGTTTTCTTTGAATGTTTTAGATAAATTTTCACACAATCAATGCGACTCGCATATTATAATATATAGAAGGACTAAGGAGGAATATTATGAACAAGAATTTATTAACTATCAATCGTTATATAGATTTAGATAATTCTCAAGATACAGATTCCTTACATTTAATTGAAGAGTTACGTGCTTTTATCAAAAAAGCCAAGGAGATAAATCCCAAGTTAAAGAATTACCATTTATACGATGTTGGCTTTATCCCTAAATCAGATTTGATTTTAGTTAAATTATATTTCTATAATTAACAGGAATATATTTCCTTGACTTCTCTAATAGATGATGATTTAGTTTGAGGTAATTTGACAAAGCAAGTTATATATTATAACATTTATGAGTGGTAAGATTATTAATAAGAGGTCTCATTAAATGATTATATATATTTAAATCTTTGGAATCTTCCAAAGATTTTTTGTTGCAAGTATCTTTTGGTAATATAGAAATAATATATAATCCGGAAAAAGATTTATAGCTACAGATATTGGATAAGCTATTTAATGTAAGAATACATTTAGCTATATATTATCTTAAGATATCCTTGTACATATTAAAATTTATCAATAAATAAAAATATTATAGGAGGTTGAATAAGTGGATAAGATTGAAGTGAATAACCTTTATAAAGTTTTTGGTAAAAAACCAGAAAAAGCGATTGATTTACTTGAAGATGGTTATTCAAAAGAAGAGGTATTCAAAGAGACGGGGTTAACAGTAGGAGTTAATAATGCAAATTTTGAAATCAATTCTAAAGAGATCTTTGTAATTATGGGATTATCAGGGAGTGGTAAATCAACTTTGTTGAGGTGTCTTAATAGGTTGATTGAACCAACAGCAGGAGAGGTTAAGCTAGATGGTGTTAGATTAACTGATTTAAGCAAGGAAGAGTTAAGAGAAGTTAGAAGGGATAAGTTTGGGATGGTATTTCAAAACTTTGGACTGTTACCAAATAGAACAATCTTAGAGAATGCTGAGTTTGGCTTAGAAATTCAAAATGTTCCTCAAGATAAAAGAGAGATAAAAGCTAAAGATGCTTTAGAGCGTGTAGGACTAGCAGGTTGGGAAGAACAATATCCAGATCAGTTAAGTGGCGGGATGCAACAGAGAGTAGGATTAGCACGTGCCTTAGCAATTAATCCTGATATTTTATTGATGGATGAGCCTTTTAGTGCTTTAGACCCTTTAATCAAAAGGGATATGCAAGATAGATTATTAGAGTTGTATGAGGAGTTAGACAAGACTATCATATTTATCACTCATGACCTAGATGAAGCGTTAAAATTAGGGGATCGGATTGCGATTATGAAAGATGGGAGTATTATTCAAATCGGTACTCCAGAAGAGATATTAAACAATGCTGAGAATGATTATATCAGAGAGTTTGTACAAGGTGTTAATCGTTCTAAAGTTTTAACTGCTGAAGATATTATGAATAAACCATTAGCTTTACTTTATGAAAGTGATGGCCCAAGAACGGCTATTCATAAAATGAGAGAAAGTGAGATTACTAGTATTTTTGTAATAGGAAAACATCGGCAGTATAAAGGAATAGTTAGTATGGAAGAAGCTTTGAAGGCTGTTAAAAAAGGACAAAAAGATTTATCGGGCTTAATTAAAGAGACCAGAATTGCTAGTCCAGAAGAAAATCTAGATGAATTATTTGCAGATATAGCTGATTTAAATGTTCCGTTACCGGTAATAAATGATAATAACAAATTATTAGGAGTTATAGTAAAAAGTGATGTGCTAGCTAATTTAGTTGCAGAGGAGGTAATATAGATGGATTTGGGTATTGGTACTAGTATAGAAAAATTAATAGATTTTTTGTTAGCTCATTTTGGACCATTATTTGATTTTATTTCAAGGGTAATTGGTGGATTTATGGATAGTACTAGTTCAGCTTTATTATCACTACCACCTTTAATTATTATTTTAGGCTTTGTAATTATTGCTTGGGTTGTAGCAGATAAGAAAGTTGCTATATTTACTTTTTTAGGTTTGCTATTGATATTTGGAATGGGATTATGGGTTGTAACTATAGAGACCTTTGTATTGGTTTTGGTAGCAACTATAATTGCTTTATTATTAGGTATACCTATGGGGATTTTGATTAGTAATAACAGATTATTAGATAGATTAGTTACTCCTGTGTTAGATTTTATGCAGACTATGCCACCTTTTGTTTATTTAATTCCGGCAGTAATGTTTTTTGGAATTGGTAATGTTCCAGGAATTATGGCTACTGTAATTTTTTCCATGCCACCTGCTATTAGATTGACTAAATTAGGTTTACAGCAGGTTCCTGATGAATTAGAGGAGGTGGGACATTCTTTTGGTTCAACTCCTATACAGATGCTAGTTAAAATCAAATTACCATTAGCATTACCAGCAATCATGACCGGTGTTAATCAGTCTATTATGCTTTCCTTATCAATGGTTGTTATTGCTTCTATGATTGGAGCAAGTGGATTAGGTGGAGAAGTTTTAAATGGTATTCAAAGAATGGAGATTGGAATTGGATTTGAAGCTGGATTAGCAGTTGTAATTTTAGCAATTATTTTAGATAGAATTACTAGTGGTATCACTAAAAATATTTAAAAATATCTTGGAGGAATTTATTATTTTAAAAGTTAAAATTAAAATGTATATTGGATTAGTAGTTATCTTAGCATTAACATTAACAGGATGTGGCTTACTTAAAAGTCCACAAGAAGAACAGACTAAGCAAGAACAAAGCAAAGGAAAAGTTAAGATAGGATATGTACAATGGGCATCAGCAGAAGCTTCAACACATATTGTCAAAGAAGTTTTGGAAAGAATGAATTATGAAGTTGAGACACCAGTATTACAAACTGGTGCAATGTATCAAGGTGCAGCCAATGGAGAGATAGATGCTTTTGTTTGCTCATGGCTACCAGATACAGATGTAAATTATTGGAATAAATTCAAGGATCAATTAATTGAATTAAATAATAACTATTTAGCAGCTCAAATTGGAATTGTGGTTCCTAAATATGTTGAAGCTAATAGTTTGGCTGAACTTAAAGATTATGCTGATAAGTTTGATAAAAGAATAGTCGGGATTGATCCTGGAGCTGCAGAAATGATTGTAATTAAGGATAAAGTTATTCCTAATTATGATCTAGAGGACTGGGAAGTAATTGACAGTAGTGGTCCAGCTATGACTGCAGAATTAGCTAGAGCTATTAAGAATAAAGAATGGATTGCCGTTGCAGGTTGGAAGCCTCATTGGAAATGGGCTAAATGGGATCTTAAGTTTTTAAAAGATCCAGATTTAACAATGGGTGATGGTGAATATATTAAAAGTATAGGGCGTCCTGGAATTAAAGATGATTTACCTGAAGTGGCTCAATTCTTAGAAAATTATCGAATTACAACAGAACAATTAGGTGCTGTAATGTTAAAAATTAAAAATGGCATGGAAGCAGAAGAAGCTGCTAAAGAATTTGTTGAAAATCATCCTGAATTGCTTACTAAGTGGCTTTCAGGAACTGAAGTTGTAAATTAGATTTAAGTGATTATTATGGAGGTTTAATATTTTCTGGGGTATTGTATAATATCTTGACTATATATTAGGCCTCTATATTTATTTGAAACATATTTGCAATACAGTTTATAATTAGTAGTAGTGTTTATATTAATTTCAAGGGAGATGTTTAAATGAAAAAAAATAATTATTTAGTAATTAGCTTATTAGTGATTACATTATTGTTAAGTGGTTGTGGGCTACTTAAATCGGGGCAACAAGGAGGCAAGACTGAGCAAAAAAATCAGACAAAAGAAAAAGTTAAGATCGGATATGTACAATGGGCATCAGCTGAAGCTTCTACATATTTAGTAAAAGAAGTATTAGAAAGAGTTGGATATGTTGTAGAGACTCCAGTATTACAAGCAGGTGCGATGTTTGAAGGTTTAGCTAGAGGTGATATTGATGCTATTGTTTGTGCTTGGTTACCAAAGACTCATAAGTCTTACTGGGAAAAACGTTCTGATAAATTGGTAGACCTAGGAGCTAACTTTAATGGTGCTAAAATTGGTTTAGTGGTACCCTCTTATGTGGAGGCTAATAATATTTCTGAGTTAAAAAATTATAGTAAAGGATTTAATAATCAAATTGTAGGTATTGACCCAGGGGCAGGTATTATGGAAATTACTGAGAATAAAGTGATGCCAGCTTATGACTTAAATGATTGGAAGTTAGCTAAAACTAGTGGACCAGCAATGACTGCTAGTTTGAAGAAAGCAATTGATAATAAGAAAGCAATAGTAGTAACAGGTTGGACTCCACATTGGATGTGGGCTGAATTTGATCTTAAGTATCTCCAAGACTCTAAAGGTGCTTATGGAGAAGCAGAAAGTATTAAAAGTCTTGGTAGAAAAGAAATCAAATCTGATTTACCAGAAGTTGCTCAAATTTTAGAAAATTATAAGTTAACAACTCAACAACTGGGTGAAGTTATGAATATGATACAAGATGGATCTTCTCCAGAAGAAGCAGCTAGAAAATTTGTAGATGATAATTTAGAATTGATTAATAGTTGGTTACCTAAGGGTGAGAAGATTATAGAATAATAAGATTATCTAAATTAGTCACAAGTCTAAAAGCTTGTGGCTAAATATAATACTTTATAGCCATAGTTTAAGTCTGATTGTGAAAAGTACTTATTGTCTTATTTTATTATTAATTATGATTCACCAACAGTCATAGAAGGTCCTAAATAATTTGCTATTTTCAGCAAATTATTTATCCCTTTATTAAATTAGCAGAAAAATCATTAAATTTCTTGACAATTATCTCTGAATATATTATTATGTAGAGGTGCTACAAAGAAAGGAAACATTGGCTAATTAATTTTTTATGGTTTTTTCTTGACATTTAGGTATGACTATTATAACATATATAAATGTTGGGGTATTTAGTAACTAACATATGGGCCATTAGCTCAGTCGGTAGAGCACCTGACTTTTAATCAGGGTGTCGGAGGTTCAAATCCTCCATGGCTCACCAAAAACTTCTGATTTTAAAACGCAATGAAGTTTTCGGTATTTGGGCATCGAGCCCGTCACACCATTTAAATTCAGTTAACAGTTTACAATTGACAGTGGACAGTTAAGTTCAAAATCAAGAGATTTAAGAACTTAATGTTTTAACTGTAAACTGTACACTGTACACTATACACTGTCAACTAATAAACACTGTCAACTAATAAATCCTATGCCCCCATCGTCTAGTGGCCTAGGATACTGGGTTTTCATCCCAGCGACAGGGGTTCGAATCCCCTTGGGGGTACCACTAAAATTAAGATTATCACGAAGTGTTTTTACTTTTTAAAACATGAAGGGGTAGCAAAAATACAGTTAACAGATGAGAGTTAACAGTGAACAGTTAAGTTCAAAAGATTTAAGGTCTTTGATGATTTTAACTTTAAACTGTACACTATACACTGTCAACTGAACTTTATGGCGGCATAGCCAAGTGGTAAGGCAGAGGACTGCAAATCCTTTATTCCCCAGTTCAAATCTGGGTGCCGCCTCCATAAAAAAACAATTGTCAATGTACAGTTGACAATGAACGATTAATAGCTAAAAGCTTAAAGATTGAATTGTAGATTGTATATTGCTAATTGTAAATTAGCAGTTTGCCGAGGTGGCGGAATAGGCAGACGCACCGGACTTAAAATCCGGTGGGATTTAACTCCCGTGTCGGTTCGAGTCCGACCCTCGGTACCACTTTTATCTTCTGAGTAAAGCTCAGATTTTTTTTATTTTTTGCTGATATTTGAGTAAAATTAAATAGTAAATATAAATAAGCAAGTATCATCAATGATACTTGCTTATTTATATTTAGAGATAGAAATTAATATATTTTAATTTTAAAAGGAAATTTATAGGTTATTGAGAATAAAATAGTTAATATCTGATTGATAAATAAAGAATATAGTTGGCTGAGTTTATATTTTTGTCTAAAGGAGGTATTTTGGTTGTTAAGAAAGTTTATGGAAATAACAAGGTTGATAGTTGCTTTATTTTTTCTTCTATTAGCTATTGGCTTGTGGCAAGATGGTGGTGGCAGTACGATTGCTGGTACAGTATTTATTATTATGGGCTATTTAATTGCTCCAAGAGGAAGGCTAAAAGAGATAGATAAGAAAGACAATGGAGAATTAGATGGAGAAGAGAAATTTTTATTATTTATTAGAATAATAGCTGCATTATTCTTCTCATTAATGGTTATAGGTACCTTAGCATCATTTAAGTTATTTTTAGCATTATTAATAGTATTTATTGTTTATTTTATCTTTCCTATCAATTTCTTCTTAAAGAGTTCAAAAGCTAATAGTGATTTAAAGACGGATGATGAAATAGAAGATGTTCTAGCTGATATAGAGGAGGATATTAAGTACATGAAAGAGATGCACAATAAAATTCAGAGCACAGTTAGAACCTCTGTTGAATTACTAAAAGAGGCTGAGGATAAAGAACAAGAAGCCAAGAAGAAGATGAATTACTGCCAAAAAAGAGCCAAATCTGCTTTGGAAGATAATAATGAAGCAAAGGCAAGAGAGGTTCTAAGGCATAAGAAGAGATTTGAGAAGCTCTATTATGAATATAGAGAACAGGCAGAACATAGAAAGGCTAGCCTTGATTCTCATTTATTAAAATTAGATGAATTAACTAGAGAGATAGAAGAAGCAGAAAATATGAGAGATGAACTGATTGCAGAGAAGGAGAATGCCAATATTACCACAAAAATTAATACTACCCTAGCTGATATAGAGGAGATAAATGATCAAAATTTAAAAATAGTAGAAGAGAGAATAGGGAAGTTAAGGATTAAGACTGAGGCTAGTAATGAATTCTATAATAATGTTGAAAAGAATGATTTAGAAGAGGAGTTTGAGAAATTAGAGGATAATCAGACTCTAAATGAAGAGTTATTAAAGTTAAAAGCAGAGATAAGTGAAGGATCACAGCTATAATCTATAAAATAACAATAGATAATTTTAAAAATATTATAGAAACTTAGAAGGAGGAGGCGAATGAATAGGCAGATAGATAAGACCATTAAAGTAATTTTTATATCTTTAGTTTTGATATTTAATCTATACTCTTTACTTGGAATCAAATCTTCACCTAGTTCAACTACTAATATAACTCAAGAGAGTAAGCAAGAAAAGATAACTAAAGATAATCAAGGTGAAACTTCCTTAATAAATTCAATCTTAAATAAGGAGAGTATAGAGGTTATAGAGGAAAAAATTAATAAGGGGGCAAAGGTTAATACCAGAGATAATGATGATAGAACCCCATTAATGTATGCGGTACAATATAGCACTTATAATGATGTTGTTGCACTTTTAATTGAGCATGGAGCAGATGTTAATGCCAAGGATAAGGATGGCTGTACTCCACTAATGTATGCTGCTTACCACAATAAAAATGCAGAAATATTTAAAACTCTAATTAAAGAGGGTGCTAAAGTCAATGAACTGGATATTAATAGTCAGACAGCCTTAGACTGGGCAAGCCAAAATAATGATAATCCAGAGGTCTTTAAGGTATTGCTTGCTAATGGTAGTAAAGTTAATACCAAAGATAACGAAGGTATCACGCCTCTAATGAAAGCTGCAAGAGATATTGAGAGCCTTGATATAATAAATCTTATAATAGAAAATGATGCAGATATTAATGCTAAGGACCATGATGGCTGTACTCCATTGATGTTTGCAGCCTATCAGAATAGAAATATAGATGTAATTAGAGCTCTAATCCAAAAAGGGGCTAAAGTTAATTATCAAGATTATCTTGGCAGAAGCTCAGTGATGTGGGCGGCTCAGCATAATAATAATCCAGGAGTAATAATGGCATTACTAGAAGAAGGGGCAGATATTACTTTAGAAGATAAGTATGGCAACAGGGCAATCGATTATGCTCGATTTAATTATCATATAAATGGGACTACTGTTTATGATAAATTAAAGGGTATTAAGTCTGAAACGTTATCAGAATATAATATTCAAAAAGCTACTTATAACCAAATCCTTCTGGAGCCTGATAATTATCTGAATAAGTATGTAGAGTTAACAGGTAAATTTGATATAAAAGACCCAGAGAGAAAATCATTTTTTATTATGGAGGGTAAAAATGAAGTAGAGATTTTTTATTCAAAACTCCCACCAAAGGTGCAAGCTTTAATTTTAAATCAGCCCAACTCTAGTGGAAATAAGGTTACCGTAGAAGGACTTGTATTTAGATATAGTGATGACTATGATTCATATTATCTTGTAGCTAAAGAAGTAAGCTTAGAGTAACTTATCAGGATTATAAAAATAAATTTTATATTATAGTTACAAGCATAACTTAAGTGGTGGTGATATCTTAATGAAAAAGTTTATCAAGGTTATAAAGTGGTTTTCTGGATTAAGCCTTTTGTTGTTTGCTATGGTAGCTTTTAGTAAAAGGAATTTATTATTAGGTATTATTGTCAGTTTAATAAGTTTACTTGCTATTCCTTTGAATTCGGAAGAAAATAAAAAGTTTGATTTAGAAATTAAAATATTAAGGTCAATCTTTGGTATCACTGGTTTAGTAATACTGTTTTTATCTTTTTATAATTTTAATGTATTAGGAGCTGTAATAGTAGGATTAATTATATATGGTATCCTCCCTATAGAGAAGAATTTATTGTATATTACTAGAGATAAGATTCCCTTCTTATCTAATCAAAGCTATAATAATGAAGATGGCTTATTATTAGATAATTTAAAAGAAAACATTAAATGTATGCAAATAAAATGTTATCAGATTGAAAAGTCTATTAAAAAGTATATAGAGTCTATCGATCAGATTAAAGCTAATAGAGAAGAGGTTGAAAATAAAATAGATTTTTATTACAATCAAGCTAAAGAAGCATTAAAGGAGAATAAAGAAGATTTATCTAAAGATTTTTTGTATAAAAAAGAGAAAATGATAACAAAATATAGAAAATATGATGAAATAATAGACAATAAAGAAAAACTTATTACAATATACAATAAAAGGTTGAATGAATTAAAAGAAAAAGTGGATAAAGCAAAAATTTTAAAAAGGGAGTTTCTCTTGGAAAAGGAGAATTTTCAAATTAGGAAGGAAATTGAGGGTGGTTTAAATGAAGTAGCTATATTAGATGATAGTGAATATAATAAAATTGAAAATAAGAGAGATAGATTAAGATATGAAGTTGAAAGTAGTATTGAATTATCTTCTGATGATTTAGAGGTAGAATCTAAAGAATTAGATGGTATTTCCAATTTTCAAAAAGATATATTAATTTTAGAAAAAGAAAATACTAAAGAAGATGAGCTTATAATAACAAAAAAATATGTAAATTATTTTCTAACTTCTATTTGGGCACAAGTAGGAACACTCTATTTAAAGAGTGACACTCTAATCTTTAAGCCAATACTAAAAAATAAAAGAGTAATAATTAAATTAGATGATATTATAGTTGTTGATAAATTTAATTTTATGTGTATAATGCCTGTAGGAATGAAGGTTATGACTAAAGATGGTAAGGAACATTTATATTCATTTTGGGGAAGAAATGAGTGGGTGAATAAGTTGAATAATTTTGTTGATTTATGAGATTATTAATATAAATAAAACTATTATATAGAATGTAAGTTAGTATAATGAAATATGAAATGATTAAAATTATAATATATAGCCTAAATATTTAGAAAGGGGATTGATATGAATAAATTACAGGATGCAGCTAGAATAGTTGTTAAAGATTGTTTGGCAGTAAAAGAAGGAGAGCAAGTCTTAATTATTGTAGATGAGCCGAAAAAGAAGATTGGTGAGCTTATCTTTGCAGCAGCTAAAGAGTTGGGAGCAGAGGCGATCTTGACTGAAATGATCTCACGTAAAAATCATGGAGCAGAGCCGCCTAAGTTAATTGCTAAAGCTATGAGGTTTGCTGATGTAGTGATTATGCCTACTTCTAAATCGTTATCTCATACTAAAGCCAGAATCGATGCTTGTGATGCTGGAGCAAGGGCTACTACTATGCCAGATGTGACAGAAGAGATGATGAAGCGAGCTTTAAATGCAGATTATGAGGTGATTAAAGAGAGAGGATTAAAGGTTGCTGAGAAGTTGACTATGGGTAAAGAGGTTAAAGTAACAGCACCAAATGGAACCAATATTAAGATGATAATTGAAGGAAGAGAAGGTCATCCAGATACAGGTATCTATCATAACTCAGGAGAGTTTGGGAATCTTCCTGCTGGCGAAGCTTATATAGCTCCGATAGAAGGAAAGAGTCAAGGGAAATTTGTAGTTGATGGTTCAATGGCTGAAGCTAAAGTACATACTGAAGAGATTGAGCTGATTGTAGAAGATGGATATGTTACAGAGATTAAAGGTACCAAGGCAGCTGAAAGGCTAAGAGAGATCATCCAACCCTATGGAAAAGATGCTCGGAATATAGCCGAGTTAGGGATTGGAACCAATGATAAGGCTCGATTAACAGGAAATACATTGGAGGATGAGAAGGTCTTAGGAACGGTTCATATTGCTATTGGTGATAATGCTGGAATGGGAGGAGTGGTTTCAGTAGATAGTCATTTAGATGGGATTATCGAAAAGCCAACAGTTGAGATTGATGGCGAATTAATTATGAAGGATGGGAAGTTATTAGTTGATTGATTAATTATAAAAGTGTTGGCTATCTGCCAACACCTTTATAATTTGTGACAATATTTGAGTCTATTTTTAATAGAAATAGAGTAGATTAATCTTCCTATAACTCCTTTATCTAACTCTGAGAAGTAGTATTTCTTTAAGTGGTAATATTTTTTAGGTTAATGACATAAGTATATTATCGCTTAAGGCTAAATATAAGATGAAATTTTTATTATAATCTGATAGAATATAATAAATACAGAGTTTCAGGAAATTTCATAATTACCTGAAATAATTATTTAATAAAGAATTCATTTAAATTATAAGTATAATAAGATTTTATTAATAATAATGAATTAATTGCTGAAATCATATTTTATGAAATGGACTGATATAAGCTAAATAAAGGAGGGAAAGTGGGAATGATTGGAATATTAGTAGTTTCACATAGTAATAAAATTGCCGAGGGAATAGAAGAATTAGTCAAAGAACTTGTTCCCAGAGAGATACCTCTAATTTCAATTGGTGGCGATGGATATGGAGGAATTGGAACAGATATAGAGGATATCATAGAGGCTGTTGAGGAATTATATACTGATAAGGGTGTTATTATAATCGGAGACGTAGGTAGTTCCTTGATGAACTCTAAGATGGCTCTAGAGATTTTGGAATTAGAAGGCTATAGTAATGTAGTGGTAAGTAGTGCACCTTTAGTAGAGGGTGCAATGGTAGCAGCTATTGAAACAAACTTAGGTAAGGACTTAAATGATATCAAAGGAAAGATAGAAAGTAAGCGGCTAATCGAATTAATATAACTAATAAAGGTGCTCCTGATAATCTGGAGCATCTTTATTTTTATGGTATATAAAATTGTGATAAAGTTATGCTTGATAGTGATATTGCGACACTTTGTGTCGAGTGTGAGCTGTGAGTGTGAGTGTGTGTAAAACTTCTTTTTATTAGGGTTTATTCACACTCACACACCCACTCACGCTAATTTTAAAAGTGTCGCAATATCCCATATTACATTACCGCAAAACTGGATATAGATAACATAAAGAGTTAACGAAAAGTTAACTTTACAAAAATACTAATCAATGCTAATATATAAATAAATATAAATATGTTTATGTGTTAGTTGGGACTTTAATAGGAGAGGAAGAGTGATGGATAATATTACAGATATGACAGAAGTGTTAAAGGCTTTAGCAGACAATAGTAGGTTAGAGATTGTCAATTTATTATCCTGTGGTAAGATGTGTGTGTGTGATATAGTTGAGCAGTTGGATTTGAGCCAACCAAATATCTCTCATCATTTAAAGATACTAAAGAATGTTGATTTAATCATTGCTACTAAGCGTGGTAGGTGGATGGATTATGAGTTGAATCAAGAGAAGTTTAAGTCTTTACAGGATAATCTACAGTTATTGGTTACTAAGCCAGAAGGTTGTTCTATTAAGAAGAGTGGTTGCAGTTGAGTTTGAGTATAAGTTTAAGTTAGAGTTAAAGTAGTACATAGCTTTAAAAATATTAAGAGTTATTAATAAAGGGGGATTTAGAATGAGAATAGCTGTAATTTCAGATGTGCACGGTAATATCTTTGCTTTAGAGAGTGTCTTAGAGGATATCAAAGGAAGGAATGTAGATGAGATAGTCTGTACTGGTGATTTAGTAGGTTATGGACCTTTTCCCAATGAGGTAATTGCTAGGATTAAAGAGGAAGGAATTAAGACTATTCAAGGTAATTATGATGATGCTATTGGGAATAAGAGGATTGCCTGTGGCTGTGATTATAAGACAGAGCGTGCTCAAAAGATAGGGATGTCTTCTATCAATTATACTGCTATGGAGACTAGTGAAGAGAATAAAGATTTTTTAGCTAATCTACCTTTTAGCTTGACTCTAGAGCTAGAGGATCAGACTGCTTTGTTTGTCCATGGTAGTCCAAGAAAGATTAATGAGTACTTATATGAAGATAGTCAAGAGGTTAAAGAGGTAGCTCAAGAGTTAACAGAGGATATTTTGGTCTGTGGACATACCCACTTACCTTACCACAAAATAATCAATGATAAGCATATGATGAATGTAGGTAGTATTGGTAAGCCTAAGCATGGTAATCCTAATGCTATTTATACGATTATTGAGGTTGTTGATAGCAAGGTAAAGACAGAGTTTATTGAGGTTATCTACCCAGTAGATAAGCTAACTGCTGCTCTTAAAAAGACAGATTTAGCTGAAGAGTTAGTTGAAGTCTTTACAACAGGGATTAGCTAGATGATTGCAAATTGATACAATAGAATGATATTGTATCAATTTTAGGAATCTGGAATCAGTTATCAGGAACCTGCAAACTATACTGATTCCAGATTCCTGGTTCCCGACACGAAAGTGTCGCACTATACCCATTAATCGATGTTACACTAAAATTATTATTTTAAGATTAGTTTAAGGAGGAATATTTTATGAGTCAAGCAGAAGTGAAAGAAAAGAAAGAAGGATTGGGATTTTTTGAAAGATACTTAACACTTTGGGTGGCATTATGTATTGTAATCGGAATTGGAGTTGGACGCTTTTTACCGATTATTCCAGAGACTTTAAGCCAGTTTGAATATGCTCAGGTCTCTATTCCAGTAGCTATTTTAATTTGGTTTATGATCTATCCAATGATGGTGCAGATTGATTTTGGTAGTATCTTAGAAGCAGGGAGAAAACCTAAAGGTCTGGCATTAACCTTAGTTGTTAACTGGCTGATTAAGCCTTTTACTATGGCTTTTTTTGCTTGGTTATTCTTTAAGAATATTTTTGGAGCATTTATCAATCCAGAGTTAGCAGAGCAGTATATAGCTGGGGCGATTTTATTAGGAGCAGCCCCTTGTACAGCGATGGTCTTTGTCTGGAGTTACCTAACTGATGGAGATGCCAGTTATACTTTAGTACAGGTAGCAGTTAATGATCTAGTCTTGGTCTTTGCCTTTGCACCGATTGTTATCTTTTTGTTGGGAGTGACAGACTTTATAGTTCCTTATAATACTATACTGTTATCGGTAGTCTTATATATCTTAGTACCTTTAGTAGCAGGATATTTATCCCGTAATTATCTGATTAAGAATAAGGGAATTAACTGGTTTGAGAATGTCTATCTTGCCAAGCTAAGTAACTTTACAATTACTGGTCTATTATTGACATTGGTTATTTTATTCTCTTTCCAAGGTGATATTATCTTAAATAATCCATTAGATATTCTATTAATTGCAATACCATTGACAATTCAGACCTTCTTTATCTTTGTGATAGCTTATGGTGGGGCTAAGTTGCTTAAATTAGACCATTCAGTAGCTGCTCCAGCCAGTATGATTGGAGCTAGTAACTTCTTTGAGCTAGCAGTAGCGACAGCTATCTCACTATTTGGGCTCAAATCAGGAGCTGCTTTAGCAACGGTAGTTGGAGTTTTAGTAGAAGTACCTGTGATGCTGGTTTTAGTTGGGATTGCTAATAGAACTAGGAGTTGGTTTGAATAAGTATAAGGAGAGGCTAGCCTCTCCTTATACTTATTTTGGAGTAATATAATTTATTATTTAGAGTTTAGTATAGAGGTTATTGGTTAGTGGGGGCGTTGTTATATTTTGGAATTAGGTGGATAGGTGGTTTGGTGGGTGGTTTAAACCCAACTATCTACCCCCTAACTCCCCAACCACCAAAGAACAAAGTGTCGCAATATCATTTTATTATACCAACTCTTTTATTGGCATAAGTTATATCAATAAGGGGTAATGATTAAATAACCTTGGAGGTGAATTTAATGTTCAGTCTAGAAAAGGTTAAGTTCAAGAATATCTTAGAGATTGATAGCTTAGAATTTCCAAATAATAAGGTAACTACAATTATTGGTCCTAGTGGAGCAGGTAAGTCAACCTTACTTAAGTTGTTGAATAATATGGTCAGTGTAGATTCAGGAACTCTTTTATATAAGGGTCAAGATATTAATCAGCTCAATCCAGTTGAGTTGAGAAGAGAAGTGATTATGTTAGCTCAGAACCCTGTTATCTTCACAGGGACAATAAAGGATAATTTAGAGATAGCCTTTAGGTTAAGAGAAGAATCAGCGCCTAAAGAAGAGGAGTTGAAAGAGATATTAAAGGTTGTCCACCTGAACAAAGAATTAACTGATAATGCTGAGAGGCTATCAGGGGGAGAGAAACAGAGGTTATCTTTAGCCAGAGTGCTTATATTAAATCCGAAAGTAGTATTGTTAGATGAACCATCTTCAGCTTTAGACCAAGAGACGGAGAGGTTGGTAATTGAGACAGTAGTCAATTATGTGAAGAATAAAGATAAGACTTTAATTATGATTACCCATTCTAAGGATATTGCTTTAAAATATGGTGATAAGATTATTACTTTAGAAGAGGGGAGCGTTCTTAGAGAGGAGGAGAATTAAATGGAAGAGACCAGTATTATTCATTTACAGCTATGGCAGTTAGTGGCGGCTTACATCTTTGTAGTTATTCTATCAATATTCTTAAAGGTTAGAAAGATTGATAAGAATAAGGAATTATTATTGGCTACTACTAGAATGACTTTACAATTGGTGCTAGTAGGTTATTTATTGGGATATATCTTTGAACAAGATAATTACTTATTTACTGTGATTATCATTATGGTAATGGAGGTCTTTGCTATTTATAATATTTATCAGAGGGTGAATCCAGAGATTAATCTAAGGTTGAAGAAGATCATAGCCTTCTCGATGGCTATTGGTACCTTAACAAGTATATTATACTTTATCTTAGTGGTAATTGGTTTAAATCCTTGGTATGACCCTAGGTACTTTATCCCTTTAGCAGGAATGCTCATCGGCAATTCAATGACAGGAATATCCTTGGGGGTAGAGCGATTGATTTCAGGAATTAAGGAGAATCAAGCTAAGGTTGAAACAGCATTGATGTTGGGTGCAACACCTAAAAGAGCTACTCAACAGGTGGTTAATAATGCCTTTAATTCAGCTATTTTGCCGACAATCAATTCGATGATGGGGATGGGAATTATCTTCTTACCAGGGATGATGACGGGGCAGATTCTCTCTGGAGTCGCACCATTGACTGCTATTGAGTATCAGATAGCTATTATGTTGGGGATATTAGGCAGTGTAGCTTTAACAGTAATTATCTTTATCTATTTAGGTTATAAGACCTTCTTTAATGAGAGAGCGCAACTTATAATTGATAATTAGTAAACCCTTAATATAGATAAACAACTTTAGAATGAAACAATAGAAAGATAATGTAACACTTTTGTGTCAGGAATCGGGAATCTGGAATCAGTCTGTTTTACTGATAACTGGTCCCTGACTCCTGAT
>NZ_JBSQYM010000101.1:0-10972 GCF_055140805.1 Orenia sp. | reverse complement strand
GATGAATCCTTTGAAGATCAGTTAAGAGATATCATATATAACTAGACATCCATATTATTACAGTTTGAGATTAGTTCAATTTATTATTGCAATTTAGAATTTTTAAACTGTTGTTTTTATAAGTGAATATAATATTAGGATTAAGATTGAGGTGCAGGAATCATCAGTAGTTATAGGGAGCTAGTCAGCGATGAACTATAATAAAAGGGATTACTGCCGAAATCTAGTTTGCGTGGCTAAGCTAATTAGATTGGGTCTGTGCTTAATAGGTACAGAACTGTCACTAGTCTTTCTAGTGGGGTGCTATCTTATCGCTATTTTATCTTGATAAAGCGATTGGGTAGTACTACCAATCGCTTTTATTTATGTTATACTAAATAATAAGGAGCAGGAAGTAAGGGTATAGAGTATAGATATTTGCTAATAATTATTATTAAATTTTTTACTCTTTACTCCTCATCTGTTACTCATTACTGAAATTAAAGGAGTGAGAAAATGAAGAAGATAATCGTAACTGGAGCCAATGGAAAGATGGGGCAAGAGGTTATTAGAATGATTAGTGAAAAAGAGGATTTTGAATTGGTAGGGGCTGTAGATATTAGTAATGTTGGAGAAAATATTCATCAACTTTTAGGAATAGATGCTCCTGCTGTTGAGATAAGTGATGATTTAGCACTAACTCTAGAGCAGACTGATGCCAATGTGTTGGTGGATTTCACCAATGTAACAGTAGTTATGGATAATATTAAAGCAGCTATGGAGAAAGAGATAGATATAGTTGTTGGTGCTACTGGTATTACAGAGGTTGATTTAGATAGAATTAAAGAAATGAATCAAGCTACTGCTAATAAGATAATTATTGCACCTAACTTTGCTATTGGAGCAATTTTAATGATGCAATTTGCTAAGCAAGCAGCTAAGTTTATGGATCATGTTGAGATTATAGAGTTACATCATGACCGTAAAATTGATGCTCCCTCAGGAACAGCAATTAAGACTGCTGAATTAATCAGTGAAAATCTAACAAAAGATAAGAATGAGATAGAGCAGATTGAAAAGATTTCTGGAGCACGTGGTGGAGAACATGATAATATTCATATTCATAGTGTTCGTCTGCCAGGCTTAGTAGCTCACCAAGAGGTTATCTTTGGTGGCTTAGGTCAGACTTTGACTATTAGGCATGATTCAATCAATCGCAAGTCCTTTATGCCTGGGGTTGAGCTAGCTATTAGAAGGCTAGATGAGATTGAAGGGGTAGTTTATGGACTTGATAATGTAATTGATTTATAAGATCAAGATTGAGTTCAAGGTTAAGATTAAGCCTAAATGATTTTTAGTTCTTCTTAAACTCAAACTGAAAATTAATTCCCCATAGACAAGCACACTTAAGTACCTTAAACATATAATGTTATTGATTAATTTAAGAAAGGGGGATAAATATTGAATACTGAGAGTTTAGTTAATCAGAAGATTGCTCTATTAGGTGGAGATGCTCGTGAAATAGAGTTGATATCTATCTTATTAGATCAAGGAGCAGTTTTGCAGACTATCGGCCAACCTCCTGGGATTGACTCTGAGAGTATAGAAGTGGTTGCTTCGCTAGAAGGTATTGATGATGATGTAATAGCAGTAATAGCTCCCATGACAGGAACTGATGAGAAGCTTCAAGTCAAGAAGACCTTTGTGGATAAAGAAGTAATTTTAACTGAAGATTTCTTCTCAAGGTTAAAAGCTGGAACTAAGTTCTTTATCGGTTTTGCTCAACCAGAGATTAAAGACTGGTCGCAAAAGTATAGGATAGAGTTGACAGAGTTGGCTGCCTTAGATGAAGTAGCTATTCTGAATGCTATTCCAACAGCAGAAGGTGCTATTGAGCTTGCAATGAGTGAGATGCCAATTACTTTACATAGTAACAATTCTTTTGTTTTAGGATTGGGTAGAGTAGGTTTTAGCCTAGCTAGAATGTTAAAAGGAATGGGAAGCAAGGTTTATGGTGTAGCACGTAAGCACAAGGACTTTGCTAGAGCTTTAGATATGGGATTTGAACAGGTTGCTTTTAAGGATTTAGAGCAAGAGATATCTAAAGCAGACTTTATCTTTAATACCGTTCCAGTTTTAATATTAGATGAAGAGCTATTACAACATGTTAAAAAGGATGCTATAATCATCGATTTAGCCTCTTACCCTGGAGGTACAGATTTTGAAGCAGCCAAAAGATTAGGTCTTAAGGCAGAGTTAGCTTTGGGTCTGCCAGGAAAGGTTGCTCCTAAGAGTGCAGGACAGATTTTAGGTAAGGTTATCCCTCGAATAATATTAAATGAAGGGTAAAAAGTGAAGAGTGAAAAGTTGAGAACAAAGAACAAATAATAAAGAACAGAGGATAGTGAAGAGATATTAAATTTAAGAAGCAGTAGTTATTAGAAATATTTAACAATAGCTAATTGTTTTTGATTGTAACTAATCACTATTCACTGCTCACTATTCACTGCTCTTATAGGAGGTGCTTATCTATGGGAATTGATTTTACAGGAAAGAAGATTGGGTTTGCTTTGACAGGTTCTCATTGTACATTAGCTAAAGTAATGCCTGTAATGGAAGAGTTAGTAGCTAAGGGTGCTGAACTTACCCCTATCTTATCTGAAGCGGTATTGACCCATCAAACACGTTTTGGTACTCCTGAAAAATGGAGAAGCCAAGTTATAGATATAACAGGAAATCAACCGATTACTACTATTCCAGAGGCTGAACCTATTGGTCCTCACAATTTATTTGATATACTTGTTGTAGCTCCTTGTACTGGGAATACTACAGCTAAACTTGCCAATGCTATTACAGATACTGCTGTGGTGATGGCAATCAAAGCTCAGCTTAGAAATGAAAGACCTGTTATTTTAGCGATTGCTACCAATGATGGACTGGGTAATAATGCTAAAAATATAGGTTATTTAATCAATACTCCAAATCTTTATTTTGTTCCTTTTGGTCAAGATGCACCAGAGGGCAAACCAAATTCTTTAGTATCAAGAATGGATTTGGTGGTCGATACAGTTGAATATGCTTTAAAAGGTAAACAGCTGCAACCTGTTGTGATTGAACATAAAGGAGTATGAATTAGTTGATAGTGTATAGTGTATAGTGGATAGTTGATAGTTAAGAATGAACCTATAACTATCCACTATCAATTATCAACTTTTAACTAAGAAGTGGGGTGGAGATTGTGAAAAGGATAGTAGTTGTTGGTGCTAATGGTAATATGGGAAGAACTGTAGTCAAGATGATTGCTCAAAAGCAAGATTTTGAATTGGTAGGAGCAGTTGATGTTAGTAGGGTTGGAGAGGACATTCATCAGATTTTAGGATTAGATGCTCCGACTATGGAGATAGATGATGATTTACCTTCAGTTTTAGAAGCTGTTAAACCAGATTTGGTGGTTGATTTTACTACTCCTGAGGTTGTAGCTGATAATATTCAGGTAGCAGTTAATCAGGGTATAGATATGATAGTTGGTACTACTGGTATCTCTGAAGAAGAGTTGCTTGAAATCAGGAAGTTAAGCAAGGGTAAGAATTCGATTATTATGGCACCAAACTTTGCCATTGGTGCAGTATTAATGATGCAATTTGCTAAGAAAACAGTAAAATTTATGAAAAATGTAGAGATTATAGAGCTACATCATAATCGTAAGGCAGAGTCGCCCTCGGGAACTGCAGTCAAGACTGCTGAGTTAATTGGTGAAGTTCTATCCGAAGATAAAGATAATGTTGATGAGATTGAGAAGATAACAGGGGTACGGGGTGGAGAGATGAATGGAGTTAATATCCATAGTGTGCGTCTGCCTGGATTTGTTTCACACCAAGAGGTTATCTTTGGGGGATTAGGTCAGACGCTAACTATACGCTTTGATTCAATCAGTCGAGAATCCTTTATGCCAGGCTTAGAGCTGGCAATTAACAGAATCGATGAGATTGAAGGTGTGGTTTATGGTGTTGAAAGTTTAATTGATATTTAAGATGCAGTGACGAGTTATGAGTAATGAGTGATGAGTGTTATATTAGATAAAATAATTAATTTTATCATTTATAGCTTTAGTTTTATGTTATAATTATAGATGTTTAAGTTAAGTTTAAGATTAAGCCTGAGTAGAAGATTAAAATAAGGGTTTAGGGTCTACTCAATCTTAGGCTTAATCTTAGAATTAAAGTACCTTAATATATACAATATTATATGTAGCTTTCCTTAATAAAGTTGAATGACTATAATAAAATGATACAGACAAGCACTACTCTAAGTGGTAGTACATATACTGTTATTGATTTAACTTAAAACAGTTTTTACCAAAGGAGGTGCATGTGCTTGTCTATCAACTTTGCTGGTAAGAAGATTGGATTTGCTTTAACCGGTTCCCATTGTACTTTAGCTAAGGTATTACCAATTATAAAAGATTTAGTAGAAAAAGGGGCTGAGGTCTTTCCGCTCCTATCAGAGAGTATACTAAGGGATGAGACTCGTTTTGGTACTCCCCAAGAGTGGAGAAGCCAAGTTATAGATATAACAGGAAATGAACCGATTACTACTATTCCAGAGGCTGAACCAATTGGACCACAGGGGTTATTAGATGTAGTAGTTGTGGCTCCTTGTACTGGTAATACATTAGCTAAAATAGCTAATGGTATCACAGATACAGTAGTAACGATGGCTGTTAAAGCCCATTTGAGAAATCAAAGACCAGTAGTCTTGGCAGTTGCGACTAATGATGGCTTAGGCAATAATGCTCAAAATATTGGATTGTTAATGAATATTTCAAATATTTATTTAGTTCCCTTAGGGCAGGATAATCCTATTGCTAAGCCTAATTCTTTAGTGGCAAGGATGGATTTAATTGTAGATGCTATTGAGTATGCAGTAGAAAGTAAGCAGATACAACCTGTATTTATTGAGTACAGAGGAATATAAAGAGCAGTTAACAGTTGACGGTGAATAGTTGACAGTTAAAGACCAAAAAGATTTTTTAATGATTTTAAACTGTACACTGTAAACTGTACACTGTAAACTAAACTAATTTGGGAGGTATTGAGTATGAAGAAGTATAATGTAGCGGTAGTAGGTGCAACTGGAGCAGTAGGTAGAGAGATGTTGAGTATTTTAGAAGAGAGAGACTTTCCTTTTGATAATTTGAAGTTATTAGCAAGTGAACGTTCTGCAGGAAAGAAGATGACTTGTAAGGGTAAGGAATATACTGTAGAAGCAACTACTCCAGAATCTTTTGAAGGTGTAGATATTGCATTATTTAGTGCAGGGGCTGGTGCTAGTAAGAAGTTTGCTCCAGAGGCTGCTAAAAGAGGTGCAGTTGTTGTGGATAATAGTAGTCAATGGAGAATGGACCCAGAGGTTCCTTTAGTAGTTCCAGAGGTAAATCCAGAGGATATCTTTAAACATAAAGGAATTATTGCTAATCCAAACTGTTCTACAATTCAAATGGTAGCAGCTTTAAAGCCTATCTATGATAAAGTAGGTATTGAACGAATTGTTGTATCGACATATCAAGCAGTGTCGGGAACTGGAAAAGCAGCTATTGATGAGTTAAGAGAACAGGCTAAAGCTATTTTAGCTGATGAAGAGGTTAAGTCAGAAGTATATCCTTATCAGATTGCTTTTAATGTATTGCCACATATTGATATTTTCTTTGATGATGGCTATACTAAAGAGGAAATTAAGATGGTTAACGAGACTAAGAAGATTATGGGTGATGACAGCATCAAGGTTACCGCTACAGCAGCTAGAGTTCCTGTTGTTTATGGTCATGCTGAATCACTTAATATAGAGACTAAAGATAAATTGACAGTCTCAGAGGCTAAAGAATTGTTAGATAATGCTCCTGGAGTAAGTGTAGTGGATAAGCCAGAAGAGCTAGCTTATCCAATGCAAATAGATGTTGAGAATAATGATGAGGTATTAGTTGGTAGAATTAGAGAGGACAATACTATTGAAAAGGGATTAAATCTATGGATTGTAGCTAATAACCTAAGAAAAGGAGCTGCTTTAAATACGATTCAAATTGCTGAGAGGCTGGTTCAAGGATAAAATGGGGTGAGCTAATGCCTAATATAGTAGTACAGAAGTTTGGTGGCTCCTCGGTGGCCACTGCTGAAAGAAGGGAGCAGGTAATCGATAAGATTATCAATGCTATCAATCAGGGATATAGACCTGTGATAGTCGTTTCAGCTATTGGAAGAGATGGTGCTCCCTACGCTACTGATACTTTAATAAATTTTGCTCAGGATGTACATGAGACAATAGATCCTAGAGCAAAGGACTTATTAATGTCCTGTGGTGAAGTCATTTCTACAGTAATTATCACTCAAGCGTTAAGAAAAAGGGGTTATGAAGCTGAGCCATTAACAGGGGCTCAAGCTAGTATTATCACTGATGAGAACTTTGGAGATACCAGAATTAAAGAGATTAATGCTAGGCGGATATTAGATGTGCTTGAGGATAAGAAGATCCCTATAGTAGCAGGATTTCAGGGAATCTCTGAAAGTGGAGAGATAACTACTTTAGGGCGTGGGGGCTCTGACACAACCGCATGTGCTTTAGGCGCTGCTTTACATGCGGAGATGGTGGAAATCTATACCGATGTTGAGGGTGTGATGACTGCTGACCCGCGTATTGTGCCAAATGCTAAGACCTTAAAGCATGTGACCTATAATGAGGTCTGTGAGCTAGCTTATCAAGGTGCTAGGGTACTCCATCCTCGGGCTGCTGAGATAGCTATGAGGGAGAGGGTGCCAGTGATTGTTCGTTCTACTTTTAGTGATGCTCAAGGTACGGTAATATCAGATGCTTTCAAACAGGATGATATAGAGATTAAAGGAGATAGACCTGTTAGTGGTGTAACAAGCCGTGCTAATATGGCATTATTTAAGATTATGCCTCAACAAGAGGTTGAAAATCATATCCTCTTAGAGAGTGCCAGTGTCTTAGGTTGTTTTAGAGAACTAGCTAGTGAAGGCATAAGTGTTGATTTTATCAATGTTCGACCTGATTTGATTACTTTTATGGTCAATAAAGATGCTGTGGAAGAAGCCTGTGGCTTATTAACGGTACAGGAATATAAATATGAGGTCTTTCAAGATTTTGCTAAGATATCTGTAGTAGGTGCAGGAATGACAGGGGTACCAGGAATCATGGCTAGAGTGGTAGATGCATTAACAGAAGCTGGAATTGCAATTTATCAAACTACAGATTCCCATACTACTATTTCTTGTTTGATTAAGATAGATGATGAAGCAAAGGCTTTACGGGCTTTACATGATAAATTTTCTTTAGGTGATTAAGGATTGGAGGTGCTCAGATGAGCTTTGGTGAAGTATTAACGGCAATGGTGACTCCTTTTAATGAGGATTTAACGATAAACTATGAGCAAGCAACAAAATTGGCAGATTACTTAGTAAATAATGGTTCTGATGGATTGGTAGTTTTGGGTACTACTGGTGAAGTTCCTACTCTAAGTGGTAAAGAGAAGAAGAAGTTATTAGAAGTGATAGTAGAGGCAGTAGGTGATAAAGCACAGATAATTGCTGGAACAGGTTCTTACTCTACACAAGCAAGTATTGACTTTACTAAAGAAGCTGAAGAGATTGGAGTAGATGGGGTAATGTTGGTAACTCCATACTACAATAAGCCCCCACAAGAAGGCTTATACAATCATTTCAAGATGATAGCTAACGCAACTGATTTACCAGTTATGCTCTATAATGTCCCTGGCAGAACCAGTAGAAATATTGAACCTGAAACTATTGCTAAATTAGCAGAAATTGACAATATTGTTGCTGTTAAGGAAGCAAGTGGGAATCTTGACCAAGCCATTAAGATTAGAAGTCTAACTGATGATAGCTTTAAGATCTATAGTGGTGATGATAGTCTGACTTTACCTATTCTTTCTATCGGAGGAGAGGGGGTAGTAAGTGTAGCTTCTCATCTAGTTGGCAATCAACTTAAAGTAATGATTAGTGATTTTAAAGCAGGTAAGATTAAAGAAGCAGCCCAGCAAAATGCTAAATTAAATAAATTATTTACTAATATGTTTATTAGTACAAATCCTATTCCTATCAAAGCAGCTTTAAATTTGGTAGGTAAAGAGGTAGGAGGATTAAGACCACCATTAGTAGGGCTTAACATAGAATTAGATCAGCAATTAAAGGATGTCTTAGCGGAGTACAATTTGATTGATTAATAGAATATATAAATTGAAGAAAAGAGAAATGGTTGCTAACGACCATTTCTCTTTTTTTATTGAAAAAACCAAACTTTACTTGTATTTATAAGTGAAATAATTTATAATAAAAAGTAGAGTAATTAGAACGGGATTTATATTGTCTTTTTATTGGTTAGAAAAAAGAAGAAAGCGGACTAGTATTAACTGTATTTTTACTTTATAATTTTATCATCGGGCTGCTTTATAGGTAATTTAATTCTGATTATTAATTTCAGGAGATTTCATAAGTGTAAAGTTAGAATAATTATTTGGGTGATATAGATATCTAGCCCTAAAATGAAATGAAAAGAATTATTAGTTACTATAAAAATTTATTAAAAATCAATAAGTATTGATTGATATTTTTATATTTTTTGCTAATTGTTAGTTTGATTTATTCTAATTTGTGTTTATCTGTGTGGATTTGTGGCAAAAAGTTTAAAATTTTTTATAGTTGCTTAGCTGTATGGAATTGACTGATTAAAATTTAATTAATAAATAAATATTCATATGTAATCTATATTTTCTTATTTATAAGATGCGAAGACGGGATAAGTGAATATAAGAGAAAAAGAAAATGAAAATGAAAGTTAATATTGCGGAGGTGTTTGTTAAAAGAATGTCAAACAATAGAATAGGAGAAGTTACAGTAATTCCTTTAGGGGGACTAGGGGAAATCGGTAAAAATATGATGGTAGTTGAAGCAAATGATGAGATTTTAATAGTTGATGCTGGTGTAAAGTTTCCTGAGGATGAGCTTTATGGAGTTGATTTAGTAATTCCAGATATCTCTTATCTGATTAGAAATAAAGATAGAGTTAAGGGAATAGTACTTACTCATGGTCACGAAGATCACATAGGAGCTTTACCTTATGTATTGAAGGAATTAAATGTTCCAGTCTATGGGACTAAGTTGACCTTAGGACTGTTAAGCGGAAAGTTAAAATCACACAATATGTTAGGGGACACTTATTTAAGGCATGTTTATCCAGGTCATTCGGTGCAAGTCTCTTCATTTAAGGTTGAATTTATTAGGGTAAATCATAGTATTGCGGATTCTTGTGCCTTAGCTATCCATACTCCAGCAGGACCTTTGGTCTATGCAAGTGACTTTAAATTTGATCAGACTCCAATTGATGGAAAGATGGCTGATATCCATAAGTTAGCTGAATTGGGTAGCAAAGGAGTATTGGCACTATTTTCTGATAGTACCAATGTAGAGCGAGAAGGATTTACTATGTCGGAGAAGGAAGTCGGTAAGACGATTGACGAGAGCTTTAGTGAAGCGGAGAAGAAGCTTTTTATTGCTAGCTTTGCTTCAAATATCCATCGTATTCAGCAGGTCTTTGATGCAGCTGTAAAATATGGACGTAAGGTTGCTTTAAGTGGCCGTAGTATGGTTAATAATGTCCACATAGCCTTAGATTTAGGATATTTACAAGTTCCTGAAGGATTATTGATAGACTTAAAGGATATTAGTACTCTCCCAGAAGATAAGGTAGTCTTATTGATGACTGGAAGTCAAGGGGAACGTATGGCTGCATTGACTAGAATGGCTAGAGGAGACCATCATCAGATCAGTGTTGAGAATGGTGATACTATTGTAGTTTCTGCTACAGCTATTCCTGGGAATGCCAGAGCTGTTGGTAGAACAATCAATCAATTATTTAAACGTGGAGCCAATGTTATCTATGAAGCCCTATCAGGTGTTCATGTCTCTGGTCACGCTAGTCAAGAAGAGTTGAAGTTGATGTTAAATCTAACTAAGCCAAAATACTTCTTCCCAGTTCATGGAGAGTATCGCCACCTACATTTACATGCAAAGCTTGCTCAACGTGTAGGAATCCCTAAGGAGAATATCTTTATCCCTGATTTGGGTGACAAGATTGCTTTAACTTCTGAGAAGGGCTATCAAAGTGGTAGTGTAGAGTCAGGAAGAGTTCTAATAGATGGTTTAGGCGTTGGTGATGTAGGTAGTGTTGTATTACGTGATAGAAAGCTACTTTCTGAAAATGGGGTATTGATGGTAGTTGTAACAATCAATAGAAAAGGAAAAATAATGGCTGGTCCTGATATTATTTCCCGTGGTTTTGTCTATATTAGAGAGTCAGGAGATTTAATCTATGAAGCCACTCGTCAAGTAGAATCAGCATTATCAGAGTGTGAAGAGCATAATATCACTGAGTGGTCAGTGTTAAAATCTAAGATTAGAAGTTCTTTAGATGATTTCTTATATAGTAGAACTAGAAGAAGACCGATGATATTACCGATTATTATGGAAGTATAATTATAAACTCAGTTAGTAGTATACTACTAACTGAGTTTATATATTTAAATATATAAATTTTGTTATTTTATTTGATAAATTTTTCGAAACCATTAGCATATTTTGTAGGTGAAAATTCTATTATTTCATATTTAGCAATTTGATTTATGTAGAAGGGATCTTCTTGAATTATTTGGTTAACTTCTTTTTTAGTCTCTGCATTACAAAGAATAACTCCACCTATTCTGGGATTTCTTCTTCCCGAACAGATAAATTTTCCTAGTGAATAATATTTATTCAAATAATCTATATGTTCTTCTAATTTTTTATCAACATCTTCAAGTGGCTTAATGTATAGATAAACAACTTTAGAATGTAATATAAAACCCACCTCACCCCTAACCCCTCTCCTCATATCAGGAGAGGGGAATAAAAGATGCTTTAGTCCTCTC
>NZ_JBSQYM010000100.1:0-10997 GCF_055140805.1 Orenia sp. | reverse complement strand
GGAATCAGTCTGTTTTACTGATAACTGGTTGCTGACTCCTGATTCCTAAAGGTGTCACAATATCCCCATTAAATTACACTTTAGACTTGGAGATCTATAATCAAAATATAAGTTACTCTTTAATATTTCACATAGATTCAAGAAAAAATAACGTCAAAATATTATGTTTTCTTGAAGTTGTGTTAATTATAATTATTTTTATTACTTTTGTCAAGTTAAACACCATACTTTTAACATGTAATTGACATGAAGTAAAGGGCTAAGCTAAGTGTAAGTAAAATACTAAATTAGTAAATTGAAAGATTCAAGCTAAAATAAAGGAAAAGTTCCATTAAGCTCGAAATAATGATTTAACAAGTTAAAGGAGGGAAGTAGATGGTATATTATATCAGGAATTTAATTGCTAGTTTATTATTACCACCAGGGTTATTTTTTGTATTGATAGTTATTATAGTTTTACTCAACTTTAAAAAGGGAATTTCTTATTCTGAGCAAAGAGATAATAAGAGATATATCTCTTTAGTATTAATCTTCTTATTGTTTTCTCTATATATTTTCAGTACTTATTTTGGGGAAGTGTTGTTTGTTAAACCTTTAGAAAATGATTATGCTCCCTTAGATATAAAAGGCTTATCAGAAAAAAAGAGTGCAATTGTTATCTTAGGTGGGGGGATTAGACGTGGTACACCACGGGGTGAAGAGGTTGGTTTTAAAACCTTAAGTAGATTATATGAAGGCTTAAAGCTTTATCAAAAATCGGGATATGATATAGTTGTAACTGGTGGAACTCCTCCAAAGATTTCAGGTATATCAGAGGCAGAGATGATGAGAGATGTGTTAATAGATTTAGGAGTCTCTGCTGAACATATAATAGTAGAAGATAAAGCCCTGACTACTTGGCTTAATGCTGTCAATACTACAGGTATTTTAGAGGGGTTGGGTTATAGGAGGATAATCTTGGTTACTGATGCTATTCATATGAGACGTTCTCTTTCTTCTTTTCAAAAGAATTGGAGCTATGAATTAATATCGGCTCCTGCAAATTACTTATTGGAAGGAGAGCTTAGTATGTTAGATTTTATACCTAATGGTCGGGCGCTAGATAATAATATCAAGGCTATGCATGAATGGATGGGACTTATTTGGTATACATTTAAAAGGTAGACAAATTTAAATGAGTTGAAGATAGAAATTTATGTTTGAATTAAATGTATATGAGTTCAAAATTAAAGTTAATGGGGATATTGCGACACTTTTAAAATTAGTGTGAGTGGGTGTGTGAGTAAACTCCAATAAAAAGAAGTTTTACACACACTCACACTCATAGCTCACACTATCTCTATATAACGCCATGCTTAAATTTTATTCTGGATTCACGGACCTCTAATAGAGTATTGTTATAGAAATATTCTTATAAAATTAATGTTTAAGTTATATAACTCCGCTAGTTTTAATAAAATATAATAACATAATATGAAAAGATTACTAATTAGGAGGAGGAGGCTGAATGCCTGAATTAAAGTTAGAGGGTAAAAAGAAAGAAGAGGCTTTAATTGATGTATTACAATCTACAGCTTTAGAGAAGGTGGCTTTAGCTGAGTTATTCAATGCTGGGGCTGAAGAGATGAGAGAGGTTATGAAGTTAGAGGGAGTTACTATAGATAAATTAATTGACTTCCAAGGTAGTTTAAATTCAATCATCAAAAATGGGATAGAGGTACAGAGAATATTACAAGATGATATGAAGTCATCATTGGATAGCAGTAGTTTAAAGAGTGATCGGATTGAGATAGAAGAAGAGATTAGTGAAGAGGTTATTGATGGAAAGAAGAGAATTAAGAAGATTATTACTAAGAAGGGATAGGGTGATGTTAACATATCTGATTATTTAGCCAGACCACTAGTGGTCCGGCTTTTTTTACTGTTAATTTAAAGTTATATAATATATTTCATTGTATTATTTATGATTAATATTACCATACTAGTATTAGAAAGATTCTAAATATTTAATTATTCATTGCTATACTTTAGATAGCTATTAAAAGATTAACAGCTAGTGAATAATAAAAGATAAGAAGAGCTTCTTGATCATCAGTTGTCTTTGATTACTAAAATATTGTAATATATTCAAATTAATTAGTTATAGATATCTAAGTCTAAAGTGTAATTTAATGGGGATATTGCGACACTTTGGTGTCAGGAACCAGGAATTTGGAATCAGTATAGTTTACAGGTTCCTGATAACTGATTCCAAATTCCTAAAGGTACCGTTTTTTCATTATATTGTTTCATTTTAGAGTTGTTTATCTATATAACCTTAAAATTACAATGTAAATTTTGAGAGTAGGGGTTGTGTGAAAGTGAGATGATAAATTAAGTAGTTATTATAATAAAAAGGAGGAAAAGAGATTATGAGGAAAAATTTATTTAGAAAATATCTAGCATTACTTATAGTAATACCGATGGTATTAGCATTACTTGGTGGATGTGCCCAAAAAAGCAATCAGGTTCCCAAAGAAAATAATCAAGCAGAATACAACCTTAAGGACTTAAATGAACAATTAGTGATGGCAACAGCTTGGTATCAAGCGGCAGCGGAGATGAGGGCTTTATCTTACCAAGCCTTTAATATGGCAAAAGTTATTTTTAATAATGATTTAAAGATAAATACCTCAAGAGAAAAAAGAGCAGTAATCGTTGATGTGGATGAGACTGTTTTGGATAATAGTCCTTATGAAGCATATTTAGTAGATAAGAATACAGCTTATCCTACAGGATGGGATGAATGGGTTAACTCTGCAAAAGCTAAAGCCTTGCCAGGAGCTATAGATTTTTTAAATTATGTAGTTGATAATGGTGGCGATGTATTTTATATAACCAATCGCAAGTCACATCTAGAAGATAGTACCATCAAGAATTTGAAGGACTTGAAATTTCCACAAGCAGATGCAGAGCATGTATTGACTAGAACTGATACTTCAGATAAAGAGCCTCGTAGGCAGAATGTCGATCAGACCCACCGGATTGTTCTGTTATTGGGTGATAATTTAAATGACTTTAGAAGTGAATTTGCTGATAAAGGTGTTAAAGAGCGTTTTGGTGTAGTAGATCAGTATAAGGATAAATTTGGGAGTAAATTTATTCTCTTACCTAATCCAATGTATGGTGAATGGGAAGGGGCTATTTATGACTATAAGTGGGATAAGAGTCCAGAAGAGAAGAGTCAAAAGAGAAAAGAACACTTAAATCAATGGGAAAATCCAAAGCAAGAATAAGTAATTGGGAAGGGGGTATTTACAATAACCCTCTTTTCACCTCTAAAATAGCTAATTAGAATAAAAAAGGGTGGTTAAACTATGGAACTATTCATTGGACATAAACTGCTTAAAAGAAAAGATGGCTATACAGTTATCTTATATCTTGATCAAGAGCTAAGTGAGTTTGCTAAAGACTTTGATGAAATAGATAGTAAAGAGAGAATAGGTTTAGAGCGGGGGATTAGAGACTATATTAAAGAGAAGTTACCTAATATTAAAGTAAAGAGTATTAATTTGATGGTAGGTTCTTTATTGGTAGCATCATTACCCTTTGCTAATATTGGGGTTGCTAAGGGTGCAGAGTTAAAGCAGATTCAAACTCAAAATTTTAGGATACATAAAGTAGAATCTGGAGATACCTTAGCAAAAATATCTAATAAGTTTGGAACTACTGTCTCTAAATTGAAGGATATCAATGCTTTGAGCAGTGATATAATCTATATAGGTCAGGAGTTGAAAGTACCCCAACTACAAGAAGGTACTTACATTGTACAAGCAGGTGATACTCTATCTGAGCTTGCTAGAAAGTATAATCTGAATATAGAAGAGCTAAAACAAGCTAATGGGCTGACTGGTGATAGAATTTATATTGGTCAAACTCTAACTATACCTAAGCATAGTGACTCACCTACTGTCAAAAGATTACCAGATGGAGTCTTTAGAGTTGGTGCTAAAGGAGAAGAGGTGAGAGCTATCCAAATAGCCCTTAATGATTTGGGATATTCGTTGGTAGAGGATGGGGATTATGGTCCTACAACTAAAAGAATAGTTAGCGATTTTCAAAAGCAGTATGATCCTTTGACAGTTGATGGTATTTATGGACCTCAAACTAAAGAATTTTTAGCACAAGCCCTACTTACAGATCATGCTGTTTTAGCAGAACCCAGTGATACCTTAGCTCTAGTTAACAAAAATAATAGTCTACCTTCAAATTATATTCCTGCAAATTTGGTAGTGCCTAAGGTTCCTTTTCCTTTTACAGAGTTTCATGAGAAGAAGTTGATGAGAGAGGATGCTGCCAGGGCTTTAGAGAGACTCTTTACACAGGCGAAAGAGGAGAATATCAATTTATATGCTACTTCTGGTTACCGCTCCTATGAGAGGCAAAAAGCGATATTTACCTCTAAATCGATGCGCTATGGTTTAGAAAGAGCTAATCAATTTAGTGCTAAGCCAGGAGAGAGTGAACATCAGACAGGTCTAGCTATGGATGTAACCAGTCCTAAAGTAAATTTTTTATTAAGCCAATCCTTTGGAGAGACAAAAGAAGGAAGATGGCTTAAAGAGAACGCTTCTAAATTTGGTTTTATTATTAGATATCCACAGGGTAAAGAGGATGTTACTGGTTATCAATATGAGCCATGGCATCTCCGTTATGTAGGCAATAATCATATTGCTTATACGATTGCTAGTAATGGAGCGACTTTAGAGGAGTATTTAGGAATGGCTTAAATTCAGTTATTATTGTTGGTGATAAAGAGGCCCAAGATGCCAAAAAATTAGAGATGTCTTAAGGGACAACTTTGCTCATTTTATAGAAGATTATCAGCAGATAGATGATAAAGTAATAGCATATATGTGTCAAAACCATTTTTTCCCAAAGTCCGATTATAGACTTAGATGAGATAAGGAATAGATTGACTTAAAGGTTCTTTTGTGGAAAATAAATCATATATTAGTATAGATTATAACTGAGTAATTATGATATAATTGATTTAAATAAAATCATTAAAAGGTGTAGGTTACCTCCTACACCTTTTAAATTAAGAGAGGAGTTTTAGATTGAATCAGCTGAATTTAAAGAAAATACTTGTACTAGCTATCATGATGATCTTAGCTCTAATGGGTTATTTTGGGACTAGCCTATTTGATTCAAAGGATGTTAATTTAAAGCAAGATAATTTAACAAATAAAGCTTTAGCTTCACCAAAGGAAGCTAAACAAGTAATTAAAGAGGTGCAAGAGGCTAAAAAAGTTGAGCAAGAACCCTTTACAAGTATAGCTTATGATAGTTATAAAGATTGGGAAAGATTATTAGAAGAATATAATTATAATATCAATCAAGAGTCAGTCAAGGTGCCTAGATTTAAAGTGGAGAAGTTTCCAGAGGATATTAGTCAGATTACTGATATTGCTAAGAAGAAGAAGCTATTTTTAAGTATTACCCTAATTGGAGCTTACTATGCCAACCAAGAGTTGCTAGAGGATAGAAGGAAGCTAAAGTCTATTGCCAAAGAGTATTCTAATTCCCAGACAATTAATGCAGAGGATAAAGAATGGATAGATCAGTTGAAGAAGAAGTATAGTGTTAAAGGTGATAATTTAAAGGAATCATTGGATTTATTACTCTCCAAAGTTGATATAATACCTCTGTCTCTAGTTTTGGCTCAGGCTGCTTGTGAATCAGGCTGGGGTACCTCTAGATTTACTAGGGTGGCCAATAATATCTTTGGGGAGTGGACCTTTAGTAAGGAGGTTGCAGGGGTAGTTCCTAAGGATAGACCTGTCAATGCTACTTATAAGATTAGGAAATTTGATACAATAGAAGCTTCTATTAAAAGCTATATTAATAATTTAAATAGCCATTATGCTTATGAAGAATTATGGAAGATTAGGACAAGCCTAAGAGATAAGGGAGAAGAGCTAGATAGTTTAAAATTAGCTGAAGGTTTAGTGAATTATTCCCAACGTAGAGAACTATATATTAAGGAACTCCAAGAGATTATCGAATATAATAACTTACAAAAGTTAGATAGATTATTAAAAGATTGAGTTTGAAGTTGAAAGCATAAGTTTAGTTTGATAGTTAATTTAGTGATCAGGGTATATATACCCTGATTTTATAGATAAACAACTCTAGAATGGAATTTAAATATGAGGTTATATAGAGGAAATGAGATACTTTCATGTCAGGAATCGGGAATCAGTCTGTTTCACTGATAACTGGTTCCTGACTCCTGATTTCTAAAATTGTCGCTATTAGGTGGGTAGGTGGTTTGGGGGTTAGATTTCCCTAACTCCTATCCACCTATCACCTAAATATCGTTTTTTCATTATATAAAGTTATAGTTAAATTTTATTCTAGATTCACGAATCTATAAGAAGGTATCTGATTTTAAGTAGGGAATAACATATATAACCTTATTGAAATAGAAAATGTTTAGTTTGCTGAGCTTCATAAATTCAAACTCCAAAGCATAATTTACATAGAATAGTTTTTAGAAATGAATATAACAAGTAATTTCTAAAGGGGGCGACAAGTGAGGATGAATAAGTATCAGATGATTTTCTGTTTAGATAGGCTAGATAAAGTTAGAGATATCTTTGGAAATACTATCGTTGTTAATATAAAGAATAATATAGCTAAAAAGTTTAAAAAAGTCAGCTTTCAATTATTAGATAGGCATAGCATCTTAACAGAAAAAGTGGAGGTCTTTGATGGATGCTGGTCTGTAACCTTTGCTATTAAAGGAGATGATATTCTAGTTGATATTGATGAGCAGTTAGAGACTATAAAATTGGCAGGACGTAAACTGATTAGAGAGATGTTAAAAGATGAGTTTGGTACAGCTACTGGCAGTAGGGTAGCTTTTAAATTTTTAATTAATTCGTTAGATGATGAAGTTAATAAGGAAGATTCATGTGAGTATATCAATCATTTATTAGAAAGAGAGGATATAAGCAAGTTTAAGTATAATAATTTGATAAGTAAAGCAAAATTTGTAGATATTATTAAAGAGAAGAGAATTTCAACCTTTTTACAACCTATTGTCTCTTTAAATGAAGAGACAATTATAGGTTATGAAGTACTAAGTAGAGGACCAATTGATAGTGGTTTATTTGAGGCAAGTGACCTCTTTGCAGCAGCTGCTTACTTTGATTTGACAGAAGAGTTGGAGTTGACCGCGATTATTAAAGGCTTAGAATGGGGACTCTTATTGGCTGATAAATATATGTTGTTTTTAAATATTGGTCCTAAGTTATTATTAAACGATAAATTTTACAAAACTATTTCAGATGTTAGATTTACTAAGCTATTACCTAGACTTATCTTTGAGATTACTGAGCATATGCCTCTGTCGCAACTAGAAGAAGTTAAGGCTAAGATTAAAGAGCTAAAAGGACTAGGGGTTAATATTGCTTTAGATGATACAGGATGTGGATTTTATGATATACGTGCTGTTGAAGAGTTAAGACCTAAAATAGTAAAATTATGTATAACTATAGCAAATCAGATTGGTGAGGGTGTTGAAGTTAAAGAGGAGATATACAAGACAGTAGATAGGATAAAAGCAATAGGAGCTACTGTCTTAGCAGAAGGAATAGAGAAGAAAGAACAGGTAGACTTTTTGAAAACATGTAAGGTAGATTTGGTGCAAGGCTATTACTATCAACGACCACAGCCAGCAGAAGAGATGTTGAAGAAAATTAAAATTAAGGTATAGATTTCCAAGGTGTAGCTATTAAAATTAAATTTTACTAATAATTTTTTCTTTTAGCTTCCTTTATAACTTGTAATAATTTCTCGATATGTTATTATAGTTTATATGATTAATTGTTTAAGTTTTCAAGAGTTGCTATTTTATCAAAATCATCATATTAATATTTGAAGTAATGAGAATAATTACATAAATAGCTAGTGAATAGTGGTTTGTGATAAATAGCTAAATAATTAACTAAAGTAGTAGAGAAGGGGTTGTGAAGATGAGAGATGATATTTTAGAATTATTGAAGAATAATAGTAAATTGACCCATGAACAGATAGCTACTATGCTAGATTTATCTGTAGCAGAGGTAGAAGATGAGATTGTTCAATTAGAAGAGAAGAATATCATTGTCAAGTATTCTACTTTAATTGACTGGGATAAGACCGATAAAGAGTTGGTCTCTGCTTTGATAGATGTAAAGGTGACTCCTGAGAGGGATTTTGGTTTTGATGCAGTTGCTAAGAGAATTTATAAGTTTCCTGAAGTAAGTGCTGTACATTTAATGTCTGGAGGCTATGACTTATCTGTACAGGTAGAGGGTAGAACGATGAAGGAGGTAGCTTTATTTGTTGCTGAGAAGTTATCTACAATTGAGCATGTTCAAAGTACAGCTACCCACTTTATGTTAAAGACCTACAAGAAAGATGGAGTAATATTTAAAGGAGAGAATAAGCCAGCAGAACGGTTAGTGGTATCACCATGAATTGGTCAGAGATGATTTCACCACGAGTACAGGCAATTCCACCATCAGGTATTAGAAAGTTTTTTGATTTAGCATCAGGTGTAGAAGATGTAATCTCTTTAGGGGTAGGAGAACCTGATTTTGTTACACCTTGGCACATTAGAGAAGCTGCCTTCTATTCATTAGAACAAGGAGATACCATGTATACTTCTAATTATGGTCTTTTGGATTTGAGAAAAGAGATAGCTAATCTATTAAAGAGAGATTATAAGTTGGAATATAATCCTGAAAATCAGATTTTAGTTACAGTGGGAGTCAGTGAAGCTTTAGATTTAGCTTTACGAGCTTTATTAAAAGAAGGCGAAGAGGTCCTCTTACCTGAGCCTTGTTATGTCTCTTATGAACCGTCTACCTTATTAGCAGGAGGTAAGGTAGTTAGAATTAAGACTAGAGAAGAGGATAACTTTAAGCTACGAGCTAAGGATTTAAGAGAAGCTCTTACTCCTAAAAGTAAGATTTTAGTCTTATGTTATCCCAGTAATCCAACAGGGGCTACTATGGAGAGAGAGGATTTAGAGGAGATTGCTGAAGTGGTTAAAGAGCATAATCTAATTGTCCTAGCTGATGAGATATACAGTCGCTTGACCTATGAAGGAGAGCATACTAGCTTTGCTACTCTGGAAGGGGTGAAGGAGAGAACTATTTTGTTTAATGGATTCTCTAAAGCTTATGCTATGACTGGCTGGAGAGTTGGATATGTAGCAGCTCCAGCAGAAATAATTCAAGCAATGATGAAGATTCATCAATATACTATGCTCTGTGCTCCAATTGTTAGTCAGAAGGCAGCTTTAGAAGCATTACGTAATGGTGATAGGGAAGTAGAGAAGATGGTTAAATCCTATAATCAGCGTAGAAGAGTAATCGTTAAAGGGCTTAATGAGATTGGTTTAAAGTGTTTTAAACCTAAAGGCTCCTTTTATGTATTTCCTTCTATTAAAAGTACTGGGCTAAGTTCTGAAGAGTTTGCTGAGAGGCTATTAACAGAAGAGGGTGTAGTGGTAATTCCAGGTAATGTCTTTGGAAAGAGTGGAGAAGGTTTTATTCGTTGTTCTTATGCTTCGTCTTTAGATAATATATATGAGGCTTTAAAGAGAATAAAGAGATTTGTAAAGAATTTATAATAAATAGAGGTACTTGGGTTAACCCAAGTACCTCTATTTATTATAGTGTGACTGCCAGTAGTCTGTGTGAGTAAAATCAAGAGCATTCTACGCGTTTACATTTACTTCTCACACTTGCACTTACACTTAATCCACTTTAGATACTACTATTCCAATTAAACCTGGTCCTGTATGAACAACCATAGATGGACCAATCTGTCCAAAAAAAGTCTCTTTGACATTATCTAATTTCTTTATCTCTTTTAATAAATCCTGAGCTTCCTCGTAGGCAGCACCATGCATTACATCTACAGTAGTGATTCCCTCTTTAATCTTATCTTTAACGATATTATAGATTGTATTAATAGATTTTTTTCTACCTCTTGACTTTTTTAGGGTATAATATTGCCCCTCTTCATCGATAGAGATAATCGGTTTCAGGTTTAAAAGCTCTCCGATAGTTCCTGATACTTTACCAATTCTTCCACCTTCAATTAGATACTTTAAGGTCTTTACTACGAAAAACACATCGGTATTCTCCATCTTCTTATTTATTTTCTCTATGATATCAGTAAAATTTAATCCTTTTTCAATCAATTCAGCAGCATAAAGAACCAATCTTCCCAATCCCATAGATAATGCTTTAGAATCGATTACCTCTACAGTAATATCCTCTACTTGTTGAGCAATCATTCTAACCATATTATAAGTACCACTTAAACCACTAGAGATATGGATTGCGATAACATGGGTAAATCCCTTCTCTTTGAGATTTAAAAGAATTTTTTGGGCGTCATTGGGGGACGGCATAGAAGTTGTTGGAATTTCCTCTGAAAAACTATTATAAATCTCTTCTGGCTGAATATCTACCCGATCGGTATATTCTTCATCTTTATAAATTATCTTCAAAGGAAGGCTTTGTATATTTTTTTCTTTTAGAATTTCTTTAGGAATATCGCAGGTGCTGTCAGTTAATAGAGCAATTTTTTGATTCATTTGAACAAATCACCTTCTTTATAAGAATATTTTGATTTTATTATATCACAATCAACTTTAACCAATCAATCTAATTTATCAATAAGTAGTGAGTAATTGACAATTGTTAAGAGGTTTGATTATTTATTTAGTACTAGCTAGTAGTCAAATCCTCTTAATGTAATTACTATCTACTATAGTCTATGCAATTTAAGATATATATTTCTATAATAAATATTAGGTTATTAGGGAAATTAATACAGTATAGAGATAATGTGACACTTTGTGTCGAGTGTGAGCTATGAGTGTGAGTGTGTGTAAAACTTCTTTTTATTAGGGTTTACTCACACTCACACACCCACTCACGCTAATTTTA
>NZ_JBSQYM010000099.1:0-11076 GCF_055140805.1 Orenia sp. | reverse complement strand
CTCCCAGCCCTCCCTCTCCGTTTATATATTAACTTTTATCTTAGTAGCAATCTGATAAACTTCATTTTTGGGTAAGGAACGCAATTTAGCTACTTCCTTAATAGCTTTCTTCTTAGTCAGGCCCTCTGCCATTAGATCCTCTAGATGCTCTAAGATAGATAGACCTCTCCACTGCTCTAGTTCTTCATCTTGCCCAATTACTCCACCTTCAACGACCAAGACCATCTCACCTCTAGGGGAATCCTCTTTAAACTCCTCTAGCAATTCACTGACCTTGCCAGTGATAGTCTCTTCAAACTTCTTAGTCAACTCTCTGCATAAAGCCATCTTCCTATCTCCCAATACCTCTAAGATATCAGCTAAGGTCTTGCTTACACGATGGGGTGCTTCATAGAATATCAGTGTTCTTTCTTCACCTTTTAATTTCTCTAAATAGCCTTTACGCTCATTCTTCTTACGAGGTAAAAAACCTTCAAAGGCAAAACGATCTGTTGCTAAGCCTGAAATGACCAAGGCTGTAGTCATAGCTGTAGGACCAGGGATGGGAACAACCTTAACCCCTTCTTTTCTAAGCAAGGAAATTAACCTATATCCTGGATCAGATATTCCAGGCATCCCTGCATCAGAGACCAAAGCAACATCTAATCCGCCTCTTAATCTCTCTAAAAGCTCCTTACTCTTCTCTAGTTCATTATGTTCATGATAACTGGTTAATTTGGCTTCAATCTGATAATGATTGAGTAATTTTCTAGTATGTCGAGTATCCTCAGCAGCAATTAAATCAACTTCTTTTAATATATTTAAAGCACGCAAGGTAATATCATCTAAATTACCAATTGGAGTCCCACAGACATATAAAGTTCCTTCACTCATCTATATCCTCCTTTATTAATTTCAACTTATCCTGTCTTCTTAACTGCTTAATAGCATATTCTCGCTTCATAGCTTCACTCTTAGTCTGGTATTCTTCAAAATAACGGAGCTTAACAGGGGTTCTACCCCGCGTGTATTTGGCCCCCTTACCAGAGTTATGTAGGTTAATCCTTCTCTCTAAATTATTAGTATAACCAGTATATAAAGTATTATCAGCACACTCTAGTATGTAAACATAATTAGACATGTTATACAGTTGATAATTTATAGTGTATAGTTGATAGTTTCATGAAAGATTAATTTTTTACTATCAACTATCAATTATCAACTACCTTTCCTCCCTTCTGGAAAGTAAATCTTTTTTACTTCTTGAGTATAATTACCATTTCCATCATTAAGAATTAAAGGAGCTAAAATATCTAGACCAACGCCTCCACCTTTAACACCTTCTACCAAAAATAACTTAGCCTCTTTATCAATCTGTGAATGAATCAATCTTAACCTCTTAGCAGCTAAATTATACTTGTCCATCAAAGATAATAACTCAGCTAATCGCTGAGTTCTATAAACATAAGCAACCTTACCTCGATACTTAAGTAATTGGCTACTTATCTTAATAATATCTTCTAAGTCACACTCTATCTCATGACGGGCAATAGCTACTTTATCCTCCAGATTAATCTTACCACTTTTGGCCTTCATATAAGGGGGATTACTGACGATATAATCAAAGCTTTCCCTTTTAAATACTTCTAAGCCATTTTTGATATTAGCATTAATAAACTCTAATTTATCTTCTATATCATTATATTTAGCACTACGTTTGGCCATATCAATCAATTCTGCTTGAATATCAATACCGTAAATCTTCTCGATTTGATATTTAGCCTGCATTAAATGAGGGATAATCCCACTGCCTGTACCTATATCTAAAACCTTAGAATTCTTTTTGGGACTAGCAAAATTAGCAAGTAGAACAGCATCCAGTGAAAAACAGAAGTAATCAGGATTTTGAATTAATTTCAAATTATCAATTAATAAATCATCTAATCTCTCTGTTTTCTTTACATTAACTCTCTTCACCACTAGCCTTTTCCTCCACTTCATCCAAATTATTATCTAAGAGCCCCATACAGAATAAACAGTCACTCTCACGACCTTCTCCAAAATTAAGATGACAGACATGAAAACCTTCTTTATATAAACGGGTTAAATTATCATAACCCATTCCTCCCTCTTGATCAGGCTCTTCTTCCTCTTCTTTAGTAAAAAGCAACTTCTTTAAATTTTGATTCTCTTCTTTCAGTTTCTCGTTCTCTTTATATATATTATAGATTGTATTCTTCATCTTCTGAAAATCATTAGTCAAAACCTGTAACTCTTCCTGAAAATGAGCCAAAAGACTAATAATCTCTTCCACTATTGCAACCTCCATATCTCCAAAGTCTTATTCCACAATATTCTATATATTATAGTACTAATCCTCTTTTTTATCTTCAATATCCTCAGCAGAAACTTCAATCCTCTCTTTATCACTTAATTCCACAGTTAAAGTCTCCTTAACCACATTCAATCCAGTTACTGTACCAACCTCTTCTCCAACCTCTATCTTTTCACCTATATCAGGTAAATCATCTTTAGTCTCCAAATAATTATCAGACTCATACTTTAAACAACACATTAAACGTCCACAAATCCCAGAAATCTTCTCTGGATTTAGTGATAAATCTTGATCTTTAGCCATCTTAATCGTGATTGGATCAAATTCCCTTAAAAAGGTCTTACAACACAAACTTCTACCACATTGACCAATACCACCCATTAATTTAGTTTCATCTCTAACGCCTATTTGGCGTAACTCAATTCTTGTTCTAAATATAGATGCCAAATCCTTAACTAATTCTCTAAAGTCAATCCTTCCATCAGCTGTAAAGTAAAATAATAATTTCCCTTTATCAAATGTATACTCTGAATCGATTAATTTCATTGGTAATTTATGTTCTGCTATCTTCTTTTCACAGATTTCAAAAGCCTTTTCAGCTTCTTTTTCATTCCTCTTAGCTTGCTGTATATCATTAGAATCAGCCTTCTTCTGTATTGCTTTTACCTCTGATTTAGAAGCAACTTTATCCAGTTCTTTAGAATCTATAATTACCTCACCTAATTCTAAACCACGAGCAGTTTCGGCAAGAATTTTATCCCCTATATTCAACTCAATGCCATTAGGCTTAAAGTAATATATTTTACCTGCTTTTTTAAATGTAGCTCCTATTACTTCTGGCATAATTCTTCCTCCTTAATTTATTCAACCTTAGAAATAATACTTCTAAGGTTAACTGTAAGTTAACGTTTAGATTATTAATAACATTGTTTGCTTCTTGTATTAAGCTTATTATTCCTTCTATCCCTTCTACTCTCCACTCTTTAGCTTCATCTCTTAACTTATCATAGTAATCAACATTAATTAAACTCTTATTTTGACCCAACTTGACCATTAATAAATCTCGGTACCAAGTCAAAATTATATCTAAAATTAGATTAAGCTTATCTCGTTCATCTAATAATTTCTGTACAAATTCAAAACTCTCGATTCTAGTCAAATCCTTTAAAGAATGAGCTATTTTAAGTATGTCTTTCCTTTCTTCTATCTTATCTATATTTTCTACCCACTCTAAAGCAATCTCATACCTGCCACCTGCTAAAGTAGTAAATAATTCTGCATCTTCTTCTGATAAATTATAATTTTTGATTAAACTCCCTCTAATAACCTTATCAGCAACTAATTGAAATCTAATCAATTGACACCTAGATATAATAGTAGGTAAGAGTTTATTTAAATTATTAGTAATTAATATTATAATTGCATAACTTGGAGGCTCTTCTAAAGTCTTAAGTAAGCTATTAGCAGCCTGTGTATTCATCTTATCGGCTTGATGAATAATATAGACCTTCTTCTTACTTTCATAGGGTTTATATAAAATCTCTTGTTGCAACTTCCTAATTTGATCTATTTTAATAAAAGCTCCATCAGGATAAATCTCCTTAATATCTGGATGATTCTTATTATTGGCTTTTCTACAGGATATACAATAATCACAAGAGTCATTATCATTCTCTTGGCAGTTAATCGCCTTAGTAAATTCAAAGGCAGTTCTATCTTTTCCTAAACCTTCCTCACCTATAAATAAATAAGCATGACTTAGCCTTTGTTGAGCTAGTGCATTCTTTAATATAGTTTTTGCTAAATCTTGTCCCATTATTTGATTAAAAGACATGAAAAACTCCCCTTATCTATATAAGTCTACTAACATCCCCCGTACCTCATCTAACTTTCCCAAAATATCTAATTGTGATGCTTGTTCATCAAGAATCATCTTAGTTAAATCCTCTAAAGACTCATCTACAGACTTGACTATCGTGTGAATTTTTCCTTGCATAGGACTATAATCCTCTTGGACATTATACATCTGACCTACAGTCTCCTTAACAAACTGTTTGACCATCTTCTTATATCTAATTAACTCTCTAAAGGTACGATGCTTATTCAAACGATCACCTTGTTGGTCAATCATCTCTAATAGTTCATCTAATTTACCCTTAATCTGCACACCATGAACTTTGGTTAGTTCTTCTAAAAAATCGGTCTTTTTTCCATTAATTTTTGTTACCTGACTTCCAGAAGCTCTAGCAGTATTTACATTACTCTTTAATTTATTATCGATTTTCATCTTTTATCAACCTCTTTTGAAGTATGATTTTAATTGAATTAAAGATACTATCAATTGATTGCTTAGCATCAATCAATTCTATCCTCTCTTTTCTATTAGCCAAATCTAAGTAACCCTTTCTTACCCTCTGATGAAAAGAAGTCTTCTCAGCTTCAATTCTATCTCCTTTATCATTAGATTCAGCAGTTACCTGCTTTGCTCTTTGCAAAGATATTTGAGGATCAATATCTAAAAGCAAGGTTAAATCTGGTTCTAAACCTTCTGTAGCTATACAATTTAATTCTTCAATCAACTTTTGATTTAATCCCCTTGCATAGCCTTGATAAGCCAAAGTAGCATCTGTATATCTATCACTAACAACTATTTTTCCTTCTTCTAGAGAAGGCCTAACTAATTGAAAAACATGCTGAGCCCTCTCAGCAACATATAATAACAACTCCGCCCTAGATACCAACTCAGTATTATCTGGGCTGAGTAAAATTCTTCTAATATCCTTACCGACTTCTGTATCTCCAGGTTCGAAAGTAGTAACAACTTCATATCCTAGACTCTCTAGATACTCTCTAATTAATTTAACTTGAGTTGATTTCCCAGAACCTTCTACTCCTTCTAATGTGATAAAGTATCCATTCATTGAACTTCCTCCAATATTTTTGTGACTATTGTTATTATTCTTGACTGACAAATAAACTCCTTTATATTAATAATTCCATTATAATATTATACCTTTTAACAACATATTACCACAGAAAATTACCTATTAATAGTATTTTATTCAGTAGATAAATTTTGCTATAGGTATGTGAATTTAAAATGAAACTTAATGGGTAGATTGCAATAATTTCGATATTTGGTGGGTGGGTTAAACCCAACTACCTAACCCCTACCCAGCTATCTACCTAACAACCAAATTGTCGCTTTTTCTTTATATAAGCTAAAGTTAAAAATCATTATCTTAGCTAAAAAGTGATTTGGGTAATCAAAACATATATACTAATAAGTATATCCTAATTTAAAAATTTAATAATAAATTTTCTCTTCTATATAAGTTGAACTAATAATTTTCATAAAAAAGATATAAATCAAAACCTTTTTTGAAACAGACTAAAATTTGATTAAAATCCGATTTAAAAACTTAATTTATTTAATTTTCAATCTGTATTTATCAGTGTAAATCTGTGTCTAAATTTTCTTTTGGTATTGATTTTGATATGAAGAACTTTAATTCAATTTATATATCTTAAAATAATAAAAAAAGCCCTCAAATTGAGGACTTTTACTATTAATCAACACTATAGTTTGGAGCTTCTTTTGTAATTGTTACATCATGAGGATGACTCTCTCTTAATCCAGCAGAAGTAATCTTAATAAACTGACCTTTCTCGATTAAATCGTTGACAGTAGCAGCACCACAATAGCCCATTCCAGCTCTTAATCCACCTACCATTTGATAGATAGTATCTGCTAACTCCCCTTTATAAGGAATACGCCCTTCAATACCTTCTGGTACTAATTTCTTATCATCTTCTTGGAAGTAACGGTCTTTACTTCCCATCTTCATAGCACCAATTGACCCCATACCACGATAAACCTTATAACTTCTTCCTTTATAGATTACCTTCTCTCCAGGAGCCTCTTCTGTACCTGCTAAGACACTACCTAACATGACTGTACTAGCCCCAGCAACTAACGCCTTAACTACATCACCAGAGTACTTAATTCCACCATCAGCAATAACAGGAACTCCATACTTTTTAGCTTCTTTTGCACAATCATATACAGCAGTAACCTGTGGTACCCCTACCCCCGCTACTACTCTTGTTGTACAGATAGACCCTGGTCCTATTCCTACTTTAACAGCATCTGCTCCTGCCTCAATTAAAGCCTTAGTAGCCTCAGCAGTAGCTACATTTCCTGAAATAATATTTAATTCTGGATATCTATCTTTAACCTCTTTAACCATATCGATTACCTTTTGAGAATGTCCATGAGCAGTATCAATAATTACCACATCTACTTCTGCTTCTACTAAAGCTGCAATCCTCTCTTTAGTTCCTTCACCAATTCCTACAGCAGCTCCACATAATAGACGACCTTGCTTATCTTTAGCTGCATTAGGATATTCCTCAGCTTTTTGAATATCTTTAATAGTAATTAAACCTTTTAGAATATTATTCTCATCTACTAATGGTAACTTCTCAATTTTATTCTTTTGTAAAATTCCTTTAGCAGCCTCTAAATCCGTTCCTACTGAAGCAGTTACTAAATGTTCACTGGTCATTACATTACTAATCTCTTGATCATAATCTTCTTCAAATAATAAATCTCTATTTGTAAGTATACCTACTAGTTTTTTCTCACTATCTACAATCGGTACTCCTGAAATGTGGTATTTAGACATCAATTCTTCTGCTTCATAGACCTTGTTATCAGGGTTTAAGTAGAAAGGATTAACAATAACACCATTCTCAGAACGTTTAACTTTATCTACTTCCCCTGCCTGTGCTTTAATAGGCATATTCTTGTGTATAATTCCAAGTCCACCTTGACGTGCCATAGCTATAGCCATATTAGCCTCTGTTACCGTATCCATAGCTGCACTTAAAACAGGAATATTAAGCTTAATATTCTTAGTTAAATTAGTACTAGTATCTACTTCCTTAGGTAATACTTTAGAATGAGCTGGTATCAATAGAACATCATCAAAAGTCAAACCCTCTTTAACAAACTTATCTTCCATATTTATTCCCCCTTTAATAGTTTATCTATAATAAATTGCTTTTAAAAGTCATTAGTTAATACACAAAACCCTAAGCATAGATATATACTTAGGGCTCAAAATATGCATAATCTGCAAATCTATGATTCGTAGTCAGATAGTTACGGCCATCTGGTAGAAACTTTCGAGCCCATTCTCGATTTTATACGAAACTCTACTATGTGTTTTTAATTTTTTTAAGTTTATCAATTTTATACTGAGATGTCAAGTAGAAGTAGAAAATAAAATTAGAGGTCTGATAAATCAGACCCCTAATCTTATTGGCTTTCACCACAACATTCTAAGATATAATTCCACCTCTTATCGGTATGCTGTTGAATATCTTCAATTATATGCTCATTTCCTTTTTTAAATAAATGCTTAAATCTCCCTTGCTGTCTCAACCATTCCTCAACTGGCTTCTTCTTTCTAGGCTTATAAAGTAACTTCCATTCACCTTCCTCTATCTCAAACATTGGCCAAACACAAGTATCTGCTGCCACCTTAGTCAATTCTATCCCCTTTTCTGCTCTACTTCTCCATCCCCGAGGGCAAGCAGCTAGTACATTCAAAAAGGCGGGTCCTTTAGTTTCAAATGCTTTTTGGGCTACCTTCATCAACTCCTGTGGTTTAAATGGAGAGATTTGAGCAACATAAGGTATGTTATGAGCTACCATAATATCAGTTAACTCTTTTCTATATTGTTGCTTGCCAGGGATGACCTTTCCCGCTGGAGAGGTTGTTGTATTAGCACCTTTAGGTGTAGCACTAGAACGTTGAATCCCTGTATTCATATAAGCACCATTATCATAACAGACATAGACCATATTATGTCCCCGTTCCATAGCACCTGATAATGATTGAAATCCAATATCATAGGTTCCTCCATCTCCACCAAAGGCAATAAAGTCAAAGTCCTCTTCCATCTTTCCTTGTTTCTTTAAAGAACGATAAGCAGCTTCAACTCCACTAACAGTTGCTGCAGAATTTTCAAAAGCATTGTGAATAAAAGAATCCTTCCATGCACTATAAGGATAAATTGAGCTAGAAACCTCTAAACATCCTGTTGCACACCCTACTACTGCTGGATTTTTACTAGCTCTCATTATTAAATTACTAACTGTTCCTGCACCACAACCTGAGCATAATCTATGTCCCCCTGTAAACCTTTCACTTGTCTTAGCAGCTTCTTTTAACTTCATTTACTCCACCCCCTATTCTCGTACTCCAAAGTGAGTAATTCTATTCTTTACTTGGCTAGTTTCAATAATTTCTTGTAAATCATTAAATATACTCTCAATCTCTTCAACCTTAATATCTCTACCACCTAAACCATAGATATAGTCAACAACCTCTACATGAGCTTTTATATCATATAAGACACTTCTAATGTCAGCAAATACTGGACCTCCATTTGTGGAGAAACTCTCTGCCCTGTCTAAGACAGCAACAGCTTTGATATCTTTTAAAGCATCTGCCACCTCTTCAGCAGGGAATGGTCTATAGACTCTAATCTTTAATAAACCAGCCTTTACCCCTGCTTCTCGCAAATTATTTACAGCTGCTTTAGCTGTTCCTGCAGTAGAGTTTAAGGCTACAATCGCAACTTCAGCATCATCTAATTTGTATGATTCAAAAAATCCATACTCTCTACCAGTTAAATTTTTATATTCTTGCGCAATATCTAAAATTACCTGTTTAGTATTTCTCATTGCTACAGCTTGTTGCATCTTGTGTTCAAAATAAAAATCTTGCAAATCCAATGGACCTATAGCGATTGGATGCTCTGAATTTAGCAGATAATTCTCTGGTTCATATTCTCCTACAAACTCCTTAACATCTTCATCTGCCAATATCTCCAAACTTTCTACTGCATGGCTTGTGATAAACCCATCTAAATTGACCATTGTAGGTAATAGTACATCTTTGTGTTCAGAGATTCTAATAGCTTGGATAGCATTGTCATAGGCTTCTTGAGCATTCTCAGCATACAATTGAATCCATCCAGAATCGCGAGCACCCATGGCATCACTATGGTCACAGTGGATGTTGATTGGACCACTTAAAGCACGATTCACAACTGGCATTACAATTGGCAATCTTGTACCTGATGCTATGTATAATACCTCCCACATTAAAGCTAATCCATTAGCAGCAGTTGCTGTCATAGCCCGAGATCCAGCAGCACTAGCACCTACAGTGGCACTCATAGCACTATGTTCACTCTCTACAGTAACATATTCAGTATCTACCTCTCCATCGGCTACAAATTGAGAGAAGGTCTGTACCATTGCAGTCTGTGGAGTAATCGGATAAGCAGCAACAACATCTGGATTTATCTGTCGCATAGCTTGGGCTAAGGCTTCATTACCAGTCAAAGCAACTTTACTAGACACTTTATTACCTCCCCTTGATGTTATAATTTACAATTAACAATTGATAAGTAAAATCAAAGTATCAATATAGAATAATTAAAGATAATATAACTACTCAACATAATGGTATAAAGTTAAAAATTACTTTCATTGAAGTTGGGGCTATTCTGAATTATTATTTTAACCCGATCTTTAATTGTTCATTATACATTGTAAATTGTACACTGTTCTTTACTCTTTCACCATTTCAATAGCATTTACAGGACATTCATTAGCACAGATTCCGCAACCCTTACAATGATCATAATCTATTTGATCAGAGACAACTCCATCTTCAGAAAGGATAGAAATATCAGGACAGAAGGCCCAGCATAAGTGGCAATTAATACATTTCTCTTTGTCTAACACTGGTTTCTTAGTTCTCCATCCACCTGTCTTATATTCTTTTGCATTACCAGCATCTAAAATCAATCCACCAATAGGAATATCCTTATACCCATCACCTGGTTTAACCATTATTGTTTCACCTCCTGATAAGCCCGCTTCATTGAATTCATATTCCCTTCAATTACTTCAGGCTTATGAGCAAACTTCTTCTTAAATTCATTTTCTACCTCAGTTACAAACCCTTCAAAATCTAATAAGTTGGTAGCTTTAATTAAAGCACCTAACATTGGCGTGTTAGGAAAAGGAGCACCAATTTCTTCAGTTGAGATACCATAAGCATCTACTGTATAAACCCCACCTTCAAATCCTAACTTTTCTCTTATTTTAGCAGTTTCCACTTCTGTATTCACAATAATAGTTCCATCTACAGAAACCCCCTCAGTTACATCTACAACTTCTAATAAGGTTGGGTCTAAGACGACTACAATACTAGGTTCAGTTACTTGACAGTGGACAAAGATTGGCTCATCACTGATCCTATTATAAGCTAATACTGGAGCGCCCATTCTCTCTGGACCATACTCGGGAAATGCTTGAATATTCTTTCCTGTTTTAGCAGCAACTTTTCCCAACAAAATAGATGCTGTTTTTGAACCTTGTCCACCTCGCCCATGCCAACGAATTTCTATTAAATTTGCCATATATTCTCCTCCTTTCACTTTAGGAAATTAATCTTAAAATTATGCTATCTGTTTTTTAAGGTAATAGAATAGGTTTTAATACTCTTCATATATAATATTTGTTTATTTTATAATGATTATCCAGATTATTATTTTATTTAAAGAATTTTATATTTTTATAGATATCCAAGTCTAAAATGAAATAAATCAAAACCTTTCATACCTCACTCTAACTCTCTCCTACCTTAGGAGAGAGGACTAAAGCATCTTTTATT
>NZ_JBSQYM010000098.1:0-11107 GCF_055140805.1 Orenia sp. | reverse complement strand
TTACTAGCCACAGGTTTCAACCTGTGGTGATGGTGATATGTTACACTACGGGTTAAAACCCGTAGCTAAAACTTAAAGTGTCGCAATATACCCATTAAGTTTAATTTCAGGGTTAGACATTTATAATAAGGTTAAATTATATATTTTAAGAGATATGAACTAATTAAAATTAATTAAATTCTTTGAAGTAAATAAGTAAATATTATATAATGAAATAGTTATAGAGATAAGGGAGCAATCGTGCTCTCTTATCTTCGTTTAATAGTTAGTATTTATTTTAGTATATAGTGTTATAGATTGAATTAAACAATTTTATTAATTAAGGTTCAACAACAAGCTTTGTGATTAACAATAGTTATATCCTAAAATATAACTTTAGGAACCAGGAGTAAGGAAGCTGTGAATTATACTGATTCTAGATTCCTGATAACCGATTTCTTATATTTTATTATTAGTTATCAATCTGATTTTTCACAAAAATCATGGAAGAGCCTTAATTAAAAATTAATAATTCAACTTATATAGTATTAAATCTTACTATTAATAAAGGATTTTTTAATTAAGATGGTGAAAAGCTATATAATAATTAGGCAAATTAAAATACCGTATATATATATCTGCCAGTATACAAGATAATAAGTTATAAGAGGAGTGACTTTTTAAAATGAGTAAAATAGGATTGTTAAGTTTAGGTTGTGCTAAGAATCAAGTGGATTCTGAGATTATGTTGGGATTGATTAGAGAAGGTGGACATGAGATAGTTAAGAAGTATGATGAAGCTGAAGTATTGATAGTTAATACCTGTGGCTTTATCTCTGATGCTAAAGAAGAGTCGATTAATAGTATCTTGGAATTGGCTGAGTATAAGAAGGATGGTAACTGTGAGTTACTAATAGTGACTGGTTGCTTATCTCAAAGATATAGTGAAGAGCTGAAAAAAGAGATGCCAGAGGTTGATGCTATTATAGGGACAGGGAACTTTGATGCAATTGTAGAGGTTATTAATGATGCCTTTGGTGGCAAGAAGAGAATAGAGGTTACTAATCCTGAATTTGATTATGATCGCTATCTACCTAGAACTAATCTAACACCAGATCATACAGCCTATGTTAAGATAGCAGAAGGTTGTAACAACTGTTGTTCTTATTGTATTATTCCTCAATTAAGAGGAACTTTAAAGAGTAGATCAATTGAAAATATTAAAGAAGAGGTTGAGCAATTAGCTCAAGCAGGTGTGAAGGAAGTTAATATTATTGCCCAAGATATAACCCAATATGGGATTGATCTTTATGGGGAGTCAAAATTAGTAGATCTCTTAAAAGAGTTATTAACTGTTGATACTATTAGATGGTTTAGATTACTATATGCTTATCCAAGCCATTTGACTGATGAGATGATTGATGTGATTGCTACAGAAGGTCGTATCTTAAATTATCTTGATTTGCCAGTACAACATGCAGATAATGAGATTAGAAAGCAGATGAATCGTGGTGGGACTAAAAAGGATGTATTAAGAACTATCAAGAAATTACGTAAGAGAATTCCCGATATTACTTTAAGAACTTCACTGATTGTAGGATTTCCAGGAGAGAGTGAAGAACAGTTTGAGACTCTAGTTGATTTTGTCAAAGAAGCAGAATTTGATCGCTTAGGGGCGTTTACTTATTCTCAAGAAGAAGGGACTGTAGCTGCAAAAATGCCTTGTCAGATTCCTGAAGATAGAAAGCAGGAGCGATATGAAAGGGTTATGAGTATACAAGAAGATATCTCATATCGAAGAAATCAGGCCTGGGTTGGGAAAGTAGTTGAAGTTTTATTAGAAGAAGTCCAATCAGAAGAAGAAGCTATTATGGTGGGAAGGACTCGCCGAGATGCTCCTGATGTTGATGGAGTTATTTATGTAGAGGGTACATCAGCTAAGATAGGTGATATGATTAAGGTCAAGGTTAGCCAGGCCTATGAGTATGATTTAGTAGGAGTGGAAATTGAATGAATTTGAATTTACCAAATAAATTGACTTTGCTTAGAATTGCTTTAGTACCAATTTTTATGATTTTTTTATTGTTAGAGTCTTTAGGTGATATAGGAAGATATTTAGCATTAGGAGTCTTTATTCTAGCTGCAATTACCGATGCATTAGATGGTTATATTGCTAGAAGGGATGGTTTAGTAACTAATTTAGGGAAGTTTATCGATCCTTTAGCTGATAAATTATTAGTTTCAGCGGCTTTTATCTCTTTAGTTGATATGCAAGCCATCAGTGCTTGGCCAGCAGTTATTATTATCAGTCGTGAATTTGCTGTGACAGGTTTGAGAATTTTGGCTGCTGCTGAAGGAGTTGTAATTGCAGCAAGTAATTTAGGGAAGTATAAGACCAATGCTCAGATTTTTTCGATAATATTTTTAATCTTAGATTTACCTTTTTCTAATATTTTGTTATGGATTGCTGTAATATTGACTCTAATTTCTGGTCTAGATTACTTATTAAAGTCTAAGGAGTTGATTAGTGAATGAAAGGATGGAGCATAGATAAGGTAGTTGAATTTCTTGCCACTGGATTTTATAGTGGACTTAGCCCTTATGCCCCAGGAACGGTAGGAACTTTAGTAGCGACTATCTTATTATGGATTGCTTTTAAGTTTGGCATGGGATTAGTGGGTTTTCCTTTGGTTTTTATAGTATTTATACTTGGTACTTTTCTCTCTCATCATGCTGAAAATCTCTTTGGTGAGAAGGATGCACCTCAGATTGTAGTAGATGAGTTTGCTGGTTTATTGGTTGCTATGTATAATTTGGCACCTACTATGTTAATTCCTGCTTTTGTACTATTTAGAGTTTTTGACATCTTAAAACCACCACCAATTCGTAACCTTCAGAAGTTTCATGGTGGAGTGGGCATCATGTTAGATGATATCTTGGCAGGGATAATAGCAAATCTATTAATTCAATTTATTCTACATTTTGCTTAGAAGCTAAGGGTACTATGAGAAATCAGAGTACCCGTTTTTAATATTTAAATTATGATTAATTAAAGGGAAATGTGTTATATGGATTTAAGAGTATTATTTGACATAAAATAATAATTATAGTATTATTGTTATATAAATAACATTTCGATTTTTGCATTTCTGTAGGGGGTTTTGCTGATGATAATAAAGAGCAATTTGGCAGCTATAAATGCATATAATAAACTAAAAGTTAATAGTAAAGAACAGACTAAAATTTTGGGTAAATTGTCTTCAGGAAAGAGGATTAATCAAGCTGCCGATGATGCGGCAGGGATGGCTATTGCACAGAAAATGAAGGCACAGACTAGAGGATTAAGGATGGCTAAGTATAATATTCAGAATGGAATATCCTTAGTTCAGACTGCTGAGTCTGGTTTAGGGGAGATACAGAGCCAAGTACATAGAATGAGGGAGTTAGCAGTTCAAGCAGGTAATGGAACATTAACTGAGAATGATAGAAAAGAGGTTCAAAAAGAGATAGAGCAATTAAAAGCGGGGATTGATGATATTGCTCATGGTACAGATTTTAATGGGATAAAGCCTTTGTCTCCTAAATTTAAGGTTAATTCACAGCCAAGCAATTCCGGTACTACACCTAAATTAGATATTGTATTTCATATTGATTATTCTGCAAGCATGACAGATGGTGATATTACTGCTGTAAAAGAAGGGACTAAATCTTTTGTAGAAGAATTAGGTCAGTCAACAGACGCTCAAGTGGCAGTGGTGAATATGACTAATGACGGTAGAATTTCAATTAAGGATACATATTCATCTTTTGAAAGTGATACTGATAAGATTAAATCTAATATTGATAATACAAGTAAAGTAGATAGTTGGACCAGACCTTATGAACAAATTGATAGGGCTTATCCTGATGGTGACATTGGTAAACGATTAGGTTATAGAGAAGGAGCACATAAGGCATTTGTTTTATTTACTGATGCATATGATGAAGCTGCTAAGTATGAATCAGGATACTTTTCTAGTGAAGAAACTGCTAAAAATACATTAGAAGGTACTAATATTAAAAATGGTTTTGATAGTGATGATATTCAAACCTATGTATTTGGAATGGCTGGTACAATAAGTGAAGGTGATTTTGATGAAATTGTTGATTTTACAGGAGGAAAATACTATTCACCATCCAGTTCTGATGATATCACTGATAAATTAAATCAATTAGTAGATGATCTAAAAACTAATGTAGATAAAGTAGAAGGAGATAATAGTCAGAAACTAGAACCATCTACTCTTAGGTTACAAGTGGGACCAAATTTAGGAGATGAATTAAGAATTGAATTGACCGATGCTCGTACTACTAACTTAGGTATAGATGATATTAAAGTTGATCCTATAGAAGAGGCTATGAAAGCTATTGAAAAGCTAGATAAAGCTAATAGTCAAGTGTCTAAAGAGCGCGGAAAATTTGGTTCTTATGAAAATCGTTTAAATCACATATATAATAATGTTGCAAATTCTGAATCTAATCTAACTTCGGCTAATTCTAAAATTGAGGATGCTGATATGGCTAAACAGGTTATGAAAATGACTAAAGGACAAATACTAAAACAAGCAGGGGAAGCTATACTCTCTCAAGCTTCTTCTATGACACAAGGGGTATTAAGTCTTCTTCCGTCAGATATGAAATAAATATGAATTAAATCTAAAAAGACTGAACATCTTTAATTAAAGATGTTCAGTCTTTTTTATTCTTATATATTTAAAGGAATTTTAACCTAATAATAGAAACTATAAATATATCTTATATTGAAGGAGAGAGACTCTAATGGGCTTTAAAGATAATCGAGTAATGGTGCTAAAATGTAATGATTATGATGTCAAGTTAATAAGGGAAAATTTAAAGAGAGGTTTGGCACCGTGGGGTGGAATAGAGGCCTTTGTTCAGCCTAATCAACAGGTACTTTTAAAGGCTAATTTAGTTATGGCCAAAAAAATAGAAAAATCTGCTACAACTCATCCTGCCTTAGTTCAAGCAGTAACAGAGTTAGTACAGGAGGTTGGTGCAAAGGTTATTATTGGTGATAGCCCTGGTGGTCCTTTCAATGAATCGATGGTGAAGAGAGTTTATCGTAAGACTGGAATGGAAGATGTAGCCAAAAATACTGGAGCAGAGCTGAATTGGAATTTTGATGAGGTTCAAAGTCCTTTTACTGAAGGCAAGGTTTTGAAGAATATAACCCTAGGTAAATTTATTAGTGATGCTGATGTGATAATCAACTTGCCTAAATTTAAAAGTCATGGGCTGACTAAGATGACCGGTGGAGTTAAGAATATGTTTGGTGCTATTCCGGGCCTGTTAAAAGCAGAGTATCATATGAAAATGCAGGAGATTGATGATTTTTCCAATGCTTTAATGGATATAGCCTTGGCTACTAATCCAGATTTAACAATTATGGATGGGATTATAGGAATGGAGGGAGAGGGTCCTACAGGAGGAGAACCTATCAAATTAAATACTATCTTAATCAGTCCCAATCCTACTGCTTTAGATGTAGTAATGGCTAAAATAGCCAAATTAGATCCATTATCGATTCCTACCATTAAAATTGCTAAGGATAGAGGGCTTATCTATCAATTAGAGGAGGTTGAGCTTTTAGGTGAAGAGGTAGAGCAATATTCCTTTGTAGCACCAACTATTCAGGATTCTGTTGAATTGTTGACTCTCAGATTACCTACTCCAATTGCTAAATGGCTACTTTCTCATATGCGACCCAAGCCTATCTTCCAAAAAGATAAGTGTATACAGTGTGGTGTCTGTATTCAGAGCTGTCCCCCAAAGATAATTACTAAGACCGATAGCTGTGTTGAGGCAGATTTGGATAAGTGTATTCGTTGTTTTTGTTGTCAAGAACTATGCCCTCAAGAGGCTGTTGACATTCATCGGCCATTTTTGGGAAGATTATTATTTGGGAAGTAGTTTAAATTTAAATATCTATATTATAGAGAATATGAAAAAATTTAAACTTCTTTAGCCACGAATTAACACAAATGAAACACGGATAAAATCAAAATCTTAATTTAATATCTCAACTTATCTTGGAATAATTCGTGGAGATTAGTGAGATTCGTGGCAAAAAATTGTTTTTATCTTTAGGTTATAAATTAACATAATAATTATTAATATAAAATATTTGTAATATTTTTGGCTTTACCATAAGTAGAGCAAGCTAAAGATAGGAAGGAGAAATTAGATTGAAAAGAGTACTAAGATATGTACTTATAATCTTTATTCTAAATGCAATATTAGCAAGTGGAGTTAATGCTACAGAAGAGATAGAAAGTGATTGGTGGTTTCCTTATATAGGGAGATTTAATGGTAACTGGGATTTGAGTGTAGGGGCTCATTTTTGGAATGATCATTTTAAATTAAGAAATTTACAATTAAAATCAAATGTCGATTTAGCACCTGGGATAAGAGTGAATTCAATTTTAAGGTCTAATAAGAAGCTTGATACAATTGAGGGTTTTGACCCTAACTTTGATGAGCTCTACATAGAGAGTTATGGTTATCACTATGGGCAATTAGGTACTTTAAGTGGGAGCTTGAAGATAGGTAAGATGAGATATTTAAGATTTCCAAATCCAGATTTAATATCTACCTTTGATCAAGTACCAGGAACTGAGGATTTGCGTTATGAGAATGCTGAAACTGGTTATAATGGTCAAATGCTAACTTTAGATTATAATAGTAAATATGGCTTAGGTTATCATATCACAGGTATCAATTGGGGATTTGGGGAACGTGATGGTAGTAATTTAATAGAAAACTATATCTTCTATCGTGATAAATTTGGAATGGTAGATTTTGAGGCTAGGGCTGGAGATTTACCTCTGCGCCATCCTGGAGGGCCAGTTAAAAGAGAGGGAAGGCCCTATCAGTTAGGTAGAAGTGGTCCAGGTTATAGTCTTTATTTGGGATTTGATTGGAAAGGATACAAAGTAGGAGCTTTATATGAAAATCTCTTAGATGAAAAGTTTGATGAGAGGGATATTAGAACAGGAATTATGGTTACTTTTAATTTTTCTAAGGTAACAGAGTTTTTAGGAAAGGTTCGTTTTGATTATACCCGTTCACCAGAAGGCTTTGTCAATCATCTACCTTTATTAGAAGGTAGAATAGGAAGTATTAAAGAGAAAGCACCTGATGGTGCAGTTTTAGTAGGAGAGATTAAAGCTAAACGGATAATTACATATTGGCAGAATGGGCAGGGTAGAAATTTCTATGAGCATAGATTATCCCATTGGGGCAATGTAGATGCTGATAAGACCATTGTGGTTATAGATGAAAAACCTTGGTATTTGCGCTTAGAGTCTTTAGTCAGTCCCCATACTTCTTTTAAAAGCTTAGATGATATCAAGAAGTGGGAAAAGGATCGCCAGGGACCAGCTCAATTAGAGCAGTTGCTTACCTATAAATTCTATAAAGTAGAGTAGAGAAGGTATAGTCATTCAACTTTAGAGTGAGATTTAAATATGTCGTTATATAGATATATTACGACACTTTTAGGAATCTGGAATCAGTAGTCAGGAATCAGTTATAAACACTGATTCCAGATTCCTGATTCCTGACACGAAAGTGTACCATTATCTCTATATAGCATTATGGCTAAATTTTATTCTAGATTCACGAACCTATAATCTGTATAGTCAGTAGAATTAAAATTAATAAATACTTAATTATAACATTCAGAGTATATCTGGGTGTTATTTTTTAGAAAATAAGAATTTACAACTAGTTTTTAGTAGAATTTTTATATTTCTGAATGAATTTCAATGGGGTTATTTGAGATTTTGTTTATATTATTCTGATAAGCCATTATACCGATTATTGTGCCTAAAAAAGCAGCCATAATAACATCGCTAAGCCAATGTTTAAAGAGGTATACTCGAGCGAAGGCTACTAAAATTGATAGAGTAAGCAGAGAAGATTTTAATAGTTTATTTTTAAAATGAATTACTAGAGGTACCATAGTAGCAAAGGCTACGATAGTATGTCCAGAAGGCATACTCCAATAATCTGCTTTAAAAATATTAGAATGATTATAAACAAATAATTCATAAGGGTTTAAATCAGTATAGGGTCTGGCTCTGTTAAATAAAATCTTTAAGAACAAATTGAATAAACCTGCATAAATAGAAGAACTAAGAGAGATTAATAATATCTTCTTATACTTCTCCTGTTGAACTAACAAAGAAACAATTAATAGGGTAATAAATAAGGGGAATATAAAGGAGCCATCTCCAAATTTATTTATAATTCTAATAAAAGGCTTCAAAAAACTAATATTATTTTGATGAGAAAAGTATTTGGAAATCGGTAAATCTAAGAATGAAATTGAAAATAGTGTTATAATAAATACTATGATGGATGGTCTGATATTCTTTTTAATTATAATCGATAATTTTTCAAGGGAACCTTTCCAGTACTCCTCTTTAACTAAATAATAGATTATAGATACAAATAAAATATACATATATATAGATGGTATTAGCATAAACTCACTCCTTTAAGTATTTTCTTGTTTAAGTTTATAATAGGAGTATTAAAGAGAAATGAAATTCAGATTAGGATTTTTTAATCCTAATTAGTAAAATTATTTTAAAAAATAAAAATTAAAAAAAGATTAAAATATTTTAATCTTTTTTTAATTTTTATTTAATCCTTTTAATATAGGATATATGGGAAAGGCAATTTATTAAATAAAATAATTTGATAAGATTAAAGTAGTAGGTATAAATAAATTCAGATATCATCTGAATTTTTGTTTTTAAGTTTATTTAAAATTAATTGATAATATTATAATGCAATTAAAGGAAGGAGCAGGGATAAAAGTGAGGTTGTTAATAGTAGAAGATGAATATCATTTGGCAGAAGTCTTACAGAAAGGTTTAAAAGAAGATGGTTATGCTGTTGATACTGTTAATAATGGAGAAGAAGCAATAGATTTAGCTACTGTAATACAGTATGATTTGATTATCTTGGATTTAATGCTACCTGTCAAAAGTGGGATAGAAGTGTTAAGGGAATTAAGAGGTCAAGGAAATAAAGTACCTGTTTTGATTCTTACAGCTAAGGATTCAATAGAGGATAAGGTGATGGGCTTAGATTTAGGTGCAGATGACTATTTAACGAAGCCTTTTGCTTTTGCTGAATTGAGAGCAAGAATTAGAGCTTTATTTAGAAGAAAATTAGAGGAGAGTAATAATGTATTAAAGGTAGATGATTTAGTATTAGATACTATTACCCACAAGGTAACTAGAGCAGGAAAAGAGATTGAGTTGACAGTTAAAGAGTATTCTGTTTTAGAATATTTAATTAGAAATCGTGGACAAGTTTTGAGTAGAACTCAAATTGAGGAACATGTCTGGGATTATAGATATGGTAGTAACTCTAATATTGTAGATGTCTATATTCGTTATCTGCGCAAGAAGATAGATAAGAATTTTGATAGAAAATTAATAGAGACTGTTAGAGGACGTGGTTATAGATTGAAAGTGGTAAGAAGATGATAGGCAGATTAAAGAACCTCTCTTCTAGAATTAAGGTCAGATTAACACTTTGGTATATTATTATTTTAGCCTTAGTTTTGATATTTTTTAGTGGAACTCTTTACTGGAGCATGGAAAACTATATTCATGATAGAGTAAGAAAGCAATTACAGATTCAAGCAGAGAAAGTTCTAAGAGAAGCTAGCAAAGAGGAGCAAAATGATAATGAACCCTATCTGCTTACATTAGAGGAAGAGTTAGAAGAAATCATTTTTAAAGGAACTATCAGTGCTTTTTATAATCAATCTGGGAAGTTACTTATGGGTAAATATGTTACTAAAGTAACTCCTAAGGTGATTAAACCTGCTGAATCTGATTTTCTAATAGAGTTAGAGGATAGTGGAAGTGATGAAAAGTGGGTAGTGGTAACTGTAATAGCTAAAAATAAACAAGATGCTATAGGATATTTGAGGTTAGCACGTTCTTTAGCTGATGAAGAAGCAACTTTAAATAAGCTAATAACTATTTTAATATTAGGCATACCATTAACCTTATTACTAGCTAGTAGTGGAGGTTACTTTCTGGCCTATAAAGCTTTAAAGCCTATTGATCAGATTAGTAAGACTGCTCAAGCTATAAGCCATAGTAACCTTTCAAAGAGAATAGTTGCTAAAAATAGTGATGATGAAACAGGGCGTTTGATAGATACTTTAAATGATTTATTAAATCGCTTGGAAGAAGCCTTTAGTAGGGAGAAGCGATTTACCAGTGATGCTTCCCATGAGCTAAGAACTCCTATTGCTATAATTAGAGTACATGCTGAAGAGAATTTAAAAGAGAAACGGTCTACTAAAGAGTACAGACATGCCTTGAAAGTTATTCATAAGCAGACTGATTACATGAGTCATTTAGTAGGACAACTGTTATTATTAGCTCGCAGTGATATGAATCAACAACCTATCGAAAAAGAAGATTTAAATTTCACAGAATTAATTGAAATAGTTATTGAAGAGATGGAGGAGTTGGCTTTAAAAAAAAGTATTAATATAGCTTTTAAGGTTGAACAAGGTTTGAGCCTATATGGTGATCAAAGTATGTTAACTCAACTATTAATAAATCTGTTGGATAATTCTATTAAGTATACACCTCCTAAAGGCAGTATAGCTGTCAATGCTAAAGCTGAAAATAATCAGATTAAAATCGAAATTAAGGATAGTGGTATCGGTATCTCTAAAGAGGACCAAGCATATATCTTTGATAGATTTTATCGTGTAGATAAATCTCGCTCTAGAGCTAGTGGTGGAAGTGGCTTAGGCTTATCAATCTGCCAATGGATTGTAAAGATTCATAAGGGTAATATAGAGATTGAAAGTGAGATTAAGCAAGGGAGTACATTTACTATCTGTCTTCCACAGAATAAAGATGGTAATTAAGTGATTTATTTATATTAATAATAAGGTTGAGATAATAGATAGATATTGCGACAGTTTCGTGTCGAGTGTGAGCTATGAGTGTGAGTAAACCACCCTCTCCTAAATCCTCTCCCTAATAAGGAGAGGACTTTAACTTCTTTTTATTCCTCCCCT
>NZ_JBSQYM010000097.1:0-11190 GCF_055140805.1 Orenia sp. | reverse complement strand
AGATGTGTATAAGAGACAGGAATTTGAAAGGGGATATTTAATGAAACTTAAAATCAGTTTAATTTTGATGGCATCATTACTACTAATAAGCAGTATAGCATTTGGAGCTAAAAGTGATAACAATGATAATTTTGTAGCAACTGTCAATGGTGAGGGGATAACAGAAGCCCAGTTAAATCAGTTTGTAAATATACAACAATTATATAGAGGATTAGCTCAAGTAGACAGTGGCTTTGCTCAACTTTTATTTTCATCAGAAGATGGGAAAAAATTACTAAATGAGTATCGTAAGCAGAAACTTAATTCATTAATTGATATGAAGATGCTAGAGCTAGAAGCTAAAAATGAAGGAATAACTATCTCTCAAGAAGAAAAAAATAATCTATTAAATAAAAAAGTAGAATCAATTCAAAAACAGAATCAGCTTACAGATAAAGAATTATTAAAGGCTTTAGAGAGTAAAGGGGTAAGTTCTTTAGAAGAATTTAAAAATATGATTTGGGAGAATAATAAAGATGAAGTTTTAATTCAGAAATTACAGCAAGAAGTAGTTGATGGTGTTGTGATTACAGAAGAGAAGATAGAAAATTACTATGAAGAGAATAAGTCTAAATTTAAGCGTCCTGCCCAAGTTAAGGCTAAACATATTTTAATTACAACAGATGATAAGACTGACAAGGAAGCAAAAGCTAAAGCTCAAAAAGTATTAAAGGAACTAAAAAAGGGAGAGGATTTTGCTAAATTAGCTAAAAAATATTCTGAAGGACCTTCTGCTAAAAATGGCGGAGAGTTAGGATATTTCAGTAAAGGACAGATGGTTCCAGAATTCGAGCAAGCTGCTTTTAATCTTCAAGTTGGTGAAATAAGTGAGCCTGTCAAGACAAAATTTGGTTATCATATTATCAAAGTAGAGGATAAGCAAGAGGCAGGAATTATTCCCTTAGCAGATGCTAAAGAGAAGATTAAGAACTTGCTTACTCAACAAGCACAACAAACTAAATGGAATAGCTTTGTAAAAGGATTGAAGAAAGAGGCTCAAATAGATATCAAATTATAATATAAAATTAAAGGCGGACTTTCAATTTTATGAGATTGATAACCCCCCCCACTAATTTTTAGTGGGGGTTTCTTATAGTCTTTTTTTATTTAAGATGGATCAATAACTCTACTTTGAGATTGAGTCTAAGATTAAATTTGAGTAAAATATATGGCTTTAATGGGGTTGCCTAGATTTGAATAGCTATATCTAAACTATACAAAAAAATTATTGTTATTCTTAATTAAAGATACTCATTAAATCATTTAGGTTAAAATTTATATAGCCCCGTTCATAAGTAATAATAAGAGTTACTACTGTAAAGATAATTAGGAATAAAAGATGTTCACCCCAACTTCCAGTAGTGATATTGGTATGGAATTTAAATCTTCTATCATTTGGATAGAATAGAGGAATACCATGAACATTGAGCATATCTGCCAATATATGACTGATATAACCGATTAATAGACCATACCAGATTAACTGGCTAATCCAGTTTAAATCGATCAACTCTTTAGTTAAGAAGCCAAATAATATAAATCCTAATAGACTATGGGTAAAGCCACGGTGCTTTATTCCAAACCATTTTAGAGGTTTACTAATAAACCATAGAGCCTTGCCAGCTTTACTACTAGCATGATCTATATCAGGTAATAATGAACCGATAATAGCTGCGGTATAGAACTTCCATAAGTCTCCATTAAAGATAGATCCTTCGATTAAATAAGATAGATCTATAACATTAAATAGTGCTAATAGTTTAATTATAATTACAGCAAAAACAAAGCCGAATAAAGAATGGGTATGATAAGTCATCTGCTTCCTACCTTTCTGTATTTATTTTATTTACTCTCTCTATTATATATTTTTTGTCCTATATTATCAATAGATGTAGAAAAAAGAAACTTTAGCATAAGTTCTACAATTAATATCATTATCTTAATATGGAAAATTATTGACTTTAAGTAAAACTTATGTTAGTATATTGACTACATAGTCAAACTGACCAGTCAGACGAGAAATGCTTCTAAAAAAGGGGGAAGGTATATGTCAGATAAATCAAAGAAGGATAGATTGATTCAGGCATCAATTAAATTATTTGCCCAACAGGGTTATCATAACACAACTGTTGCTGAGATAGCTGATGAAGCAGGAGTAGCTAAGGGGACAGTTTATTGGTATTTTAATAGTAAAGAGGAATTATTTTGGGGGATTATCGTTTCAGGGGTTGAATTACTCAATAGTAAATTAGCTGATGAGGTTGAACAGATTAATAAAAGTGCGATAGAAAAATTAGAAGCAATAATTAGACTTCATCTTGATTTTTTTAAGAAAGGTAAAAATATTGTTAAGATGACACAAGAGTGTTCTGCTAGTCCAGGTGAAAATTTTTATAAGGAGATACAAAAATTACGGGAAGTAGGAACTAATAGTGTAGCTAAAATAATTAGAGAAGGGCAGGAGAATGGTGAGTTCGTATCTAATATTGAAGCAGAAGAGTTAGCTAATTTTATTTTAGGCGCAATTGGAGGTGCTTATAATCCTAGTGTTTATGAATTAGAGGAGGTAGAAGAGACAACAAATTTAATTTTAAATATTATATTAAATGGAATCAAATTTTAATAGGTTAAGGAGGATTATTGATGAAGAGAAGAGAGATTTGTATCTTAATAATTACTTTATTAATTAGCTTTTCTACGATTGCTTCTGCTCAGGAGTTAATCAATAAAGAGAAAATAATTAAAACTGCTTTAGCAGAGAATTTGGAATTGAATAAATTAAGAAGAGAGATTGAAAGAACAGAAGCCCAGTTAAGAGAGGCCAAGGATGCTTTTTATCCTACTGTGGACTTGGGAAGTGACTATACTAGATTTGGAGAAGAACAACCACAATATGATGGAGCTAAAGATAATTATAGTGTTAGCTTAACTTTAAAGCAACCGATCTTCTCAGCAGGACAGTTAAGAGCTGCTTATGCAATTGCTAAAAATAATTTAGAAATCAGTAAAGTCCAGTTAGAACAGAAGAAAGAAGAGATTATTTATCAGGTGTCAGAAGAATATTATAATATCTTAAAGGCTAAAGAGATTCTTAAAGTGCGCGAACAACAGGTTAATCAAAATAAAGAGTATGTAAAAGTGGCTGAAGCCAACAAAGAAGTAGGAATAAATACTAAAAGTGATGTGTTACAGGCGAGAGTCAGTTATAATCAAGCCCAACAAGAATTGTTAGTAGCTAAAAATAACTTAGAGACTGCCAAGTTAGCTTTAAAGAATACTTTAAATATGGAAGATAATACTGAATTGAGGATTAGTGACAGTTTAGAATGGCAAGAAGAGAAGTTTAAGATGGAAGCGGTTTATGGGTATGCTTTACATAATAAACCTGCATTTAAGCTACTAAATTTACAAGAAGAGAATGCAAAGCTTGATTTAAAGAGAGAGAAAAATAGCAATCTCTATCCCAATGTTAGTTTGAATGCAGATTATACAGCTAGTGATGATAAGTTAAGGGTTAGTGATGGTGAGTGGAAGACGATTTTAAGTCTTAGTTATAATCTATTTGATGGTGGTAGTGGTAAGGAACAAGAGACCCAATTGAGCAAAAAATTAGAAAAGATTCAATTGGATCAAAAGAAGACTAAAAAGGATCTGAAATTATCAATTAAAACTACTTTATTGAATTTAAGGGTAGCAAGAGATAAAATTAAATTAAATGAGCTGAATTTAAAGCAGGCTCAAGAGAATTTGGAGGATAATGAGTTTAAATTTAAAGAAGGAATTATCAGTAGTTTGGATTTGTTAGATGTTCAAACAACTTATCAACAGGTTAGAACTCAATATTATCAAGCAATTTATGATTATAATTTAGCAGTGGCTGAATTGAATAAAGTAATTGGGAAGAATTTAGAAAAAGTAAAATAATTTTAAGGAGGAAGTACCATGCTAAGGGATTATAAGAAGGTAATTATGATGTTATTAATATTAGCAGTAACAGTTACTGCTCTAACAGGTTGTGGAGCAAAGCAAGCTAAAAAGGCAAGTACTCAACAAAAGACCCAAGAGGTAACTGGAATCCCAGTAGAGGTTATAACAGCAAAGACTGGTGAGCTAAGCAATTATATTACAGTTACAGGAACAGCTAAAGCAGTCAAGTCAGCTGACTTGACCCCTCAATTACAGAAAAAAGTAGTAGAGGTCTTAGTTGATGAAGGTGATAGAGTTGAAGCAGGAGATAAGTTAGTTCAGTTAGACCAAGCAGATATCAAAGCACAAGTAGCTGAAGCTCAGGCAGGGTTGGAGGCAGCCCAAGCTGCTTTAGAAGAGCTTTTAGCTGGAAGTAGACAAGAAGAGATCGATAAGTTAATTGCTCAAGTAGAGCAAGCTAAGGCTAAATATGAACAAAAAGAAAGAGATTATAAACGTTATCAAAGATTATTTGATAAAGAGGCTATCTCTAAGCAGCAATTAGAGAGTGTTAGAACAGAATATATCAGTGCTAAAAATAATTATAAGGCCTTGCAGGAGTCTTTAAAGATGTCACAAGCAGGACCAACTAAAGAGGCGATTAATACCCAAAAATCTAATGTAGCCCAAGCAGAAGCTAAATTAGATACTGCTAAGCTAAATTTAGCTAAGACTGAAATTACTGCTCCTTTTACTGGGAGAATAGCAGAGGTTAATCTTGAAGTAGGGGAGATGGCTGGAACACAACCAGTAATTTCAATTATAGATCTTAGTTCAATCAAAATTAAAACCTATGTTAGTGAGAAGAATATCAATAACTTGGAGCTAAATCAGTCAGTAGAGGTAGACTTTAATGCTTTAGATCATAAATTAGCAGGTAAGATTGCTAATATTAGTCCAGCATTAAATCAAGAGAAGTTAGGCTTTCCAGTTGAAATCAATGTTGATAATAGTAGCAACTTAATTAAAGCTGGAATGTATGCTGAGGTTAAAATTCAAACAGATTACAGTGCTGGAAAGGTAGTTATTCCTAAACAAGCATTAATTCAAGAAGATGACCAGTCCTATGTTTATATAGTTAAAGATAATAAGGCAGTTAAAAAGGAAGTAAGTACTGGATTAACTAATACAAAAGATGTAGAGATTTTATCAGGGGTTTCAGCTGGAGATAGAGTAATTACTGTTGGTGCAGAACAAGTAAGTGATGGGAATCAAGTGCGAATTGTCGGAGGAGGTGGGCAATAATGAAGCTTTCTGATTTTTCAATAGATCGCCCCATAGCTATTACCATGTTTGTACTCCTAGTAGTATTAATTGGTGGAGTATCCTTTACTAGATTAGGTGTTGATCTATTGCCAGATTTGGATCTGCCTTATGTTGTTGTTCAAACACAATATAGTGGGGCTAGTCCAGAAGAGGTAGAGGACTCTTTAACTGACCCGTTAGAGGAAACTGTGGCTACAGTAGAAGGATTAGATAAGATTCACTCTACAAGTAAAGAGGGTGTTTCTACAATTATTTTGGAGTTTGACTGGGGTGCAGATATAGATAATGCTAAAAATGATGTGAGAGATAAGGTTGATATGGTGAAAGATGCTCTACCTGATGGGGCTGATGAACCGATTATTATGCAGTTTGACCCAGCCAATGAACCGATTGTTAGAATAGCTATGTCTGGAAGTAACTTAACCTATTTGAAGCAGTTAGCAGAAGATAAATTTGAAACACAGTTAGAAAAAATATCTGGTGTTGCTGCTGTAGATATTGTTGGTGGTTTGGATCGGGAGATTCAAATTAAAGTTAACCAAGAGAAGTTAAATGGTTATGGCTTGACTTTAGATGATATATCATCTAGCATTAAAAGCTCTAATTTAAATATGAGTGTTGGTGAAGTAGATGACGGTGCTAAAAAGCTTTCATTAAAAGGAGAAGGGGAGTTTCAAAGTGTAGATGAGATTAGAGCTATTCAATTAATCTCTTCTAGTGGTCAGAAGATAAATTTATCTGATGTTGCCGTAGTTGAAGATACTCATGCTGAGATAGAGCAGTATAGTTATCTAAAGGGTAAGAGAAGTATTACTTTAGGAGTAAAGAAACAAAATGATGCTAACACTGTAGAGGTAGCTGATGCAGTTAATAAGCAGCTAGAGCAGTTAAAGCAGGAGATTCCTGAAAATATTGAAGTTAAGGTTATTTCAGATACTTCTGAATTTATTAAAGACTCTATTGCTAGTGTGCAACAAAACTTCTTTATGGGTGGAATCTTAGCCATTATCATCTTATTTCTATTTTTGAGAAATATCAGGACAACGGTAATTATTTCAACTGCCATTCCAATCTCAGTAATTGCTACTTTAGCAATGATGTACTTTGGAGGCTTGACCCTAAACAACTTAACTTTAGGTGGATTGAGTTTAGGTATTGGGATGCTTTTAGATAACTCCGTTGTAGTGTTGGAGAATATTTATCGCCATCATCATGAAGGGCTAGGTAGGATTCAAGCAGCCAAAGAAGGAACTGCAGAAGTAGGTATTGCTATTTTTGCATCTACAATGACTACAGTAATTGTATTTTTACCAATGCTCTTTGTAGAAGGAATTGCTGGAGTAATCTTTACTCCGATGTCAAAGACTATTGCCTTTTCACTACTGGCTTCTTTAGTAGTTGCTCTAACCTTTATTCCAATGCTGTCTTCTAAGCTATTGCGAGTGGAGGTAGATGAGTCCAAGAATAAAAGGGGAATTATTACAAAGACATATCAAGGAATTTTAAAAGTAGCTTTAAAATGGCGTTATGTTGTTGCTCTATCATTAATAGTTATTTTAGTCTTGTTTGCCTTTGGGCTTAAAAGTAAGCTGATTCCTTTACAGGTAGAGTTTATGCCTAAATCTGACCGAGGAACAGTAAATCTTTACTTTGAGCTAGCTCAAGGGACAAAGCTAGAGAATACTAATAAATTTATCAAAGAGATGAAAACTAAGATTTCGGATATTCCAGAGATAGAGAGTTTTTCTAGTGAAGTTGGTTCTGATAGTAATAGCTATGAAGGTGAAATTGAGGTAGATTTAGTAGATTTAGATAAGAGAGATCGTAGTGTTACTGACATAGCTGAGGTAATTAGAACTAGGTTAAAGGATGTAGCAGGAGCCAAGATCAATGTTGTACCACAAACTTCAATGATGGGGCACAAAGGTAAGGGTGGTAGTGCAATCAATGTCAATGTTCAAGGACCAGATTTAGATACTTTATTAGCTTTAGCTAAGCAGATAGAAGGAAAGATTGAAGCTACAGAGGGAACTAGAAACATTGCCATTACACCTAAAGCCAGTAAACCAGAATTGGAGATTATCCCTAAAGATAATTTAGCTAAAGAGCTAGGGATTACTAAGCAACAGTTATTTAATACCTTAGATACTGCAATTGATGGTGCAGAAGTAAGTAAGTATAAAGAAAATGGAAAAGAGTATGATATTCGTTTGAAGCTATTTGATGAAGAGACCGATTCAGTTAATAAATTATTAAATGTCAAGATTAATTCTCCACAAGGTGGATTGGTACCATTGTCACAGATAGCTGAGATAAGATATGCAACTGGCCCAAATGCAATTGAAAGAGAAGAGCAAGAACGTAAGTTTACTATCTCTACAGATACCCATAACCGTAGTTTAGGTGCTGTCTTAGGAGATATTCAAGCAAAATTGAATAAGATGGAGCTTCCCGCAGGATATAGTATCAATTATCAAGGTGATGCCGGTGATATGGCAGAATCCTTCCAAGAGTTAGGCAAGGCAATGATTCTAGCGATTATCTTAGTTTATATGGTAATGGCTGCTCAATTTGAATCATTAGTCCATCCTTTTATAATTATGTTTACAGTACCAGTCTCTTTGGTAGGAGCAATCTCTGCTTTAGCAATTACAGGTGTTCCTTTAAGTATCAATGGTTTTATTGGGATAATTATGCTGGCAGGAATTGTTGTTAATAATGGTATCGTGCTGGTAGATTATATCAATACACGGCGTGAATATGAAGACCGCGAACAAGCTATTTTAAATGCTGGTCCAATTAGATTAAGACCAGTTATGATGACATCACTTACGACTATCTTAGCTATGATACCTTTAGCTTTAGGAATTGGAGCAGGAGCTGAGATGCAACAATCGATGGCAATTGTAGTAATTGGAGGATTATCCCTTGCTACAGTCTTGACTTTAGTAATTGTTCCAGTTATCTATGATATTATGGAAGATCTTTCTCAATTTGTAATGAACTTTTTAAGAAAGATTCTACATGGTGATGAAGAGACAGAGGTAAAAGCATAATTTAATGTAAAATAAAAGTGCTGCTTAGCTGAGAAGCTAGGTAGCACTTTTATTTTTTGATAGTTAGGGATATTTGGACAGTTTTAAAATTAGCGTGAGTGGGTGTGTGAGTGTGAGTCCCAATAAAAAGAAGTTTTACACACACTCACACTCATAGCTCACACTCGACACAAAGTGTCGCACTATCTCTATATTACATCAATTAATCTCCTAGCATAAAATTATTATAATATGAGCTAAATCCTATCCAGAGTGTTATCAGGAAATTATTTCATTGCAAGATTAAAGTATCTCTGGCATAAAAATAGAGTGAAGGTCGAAACATAATACTAAGAGCAAAGGTCATAATTATAGCTGATAAGTAAAATAATTGTTAGTATAGCTAACTGATAAAAGAAGATAGTTAGAGTATAATTATGAGGTTATAACCTAAAAAATTATTCTAAAATCTTTTATCTATAAAAAAGAGCTGATTATTATTTATCAAGAGTATGAAGAATTGTTAATCTGCTTAGGATTAGGAGGGATTTATTGATCTGTAAGGATTGTATTTATTTTATATACAATAGATTCTATTGCCACCGTTTAAACTGTCATGTTTATTTGACTGATAAATGTTGTTATTTTAGAAGAAGAGTAGAAGAATCTATTGATGAAGATTAATGCTAGGGATATCTCTAGCATTAATCTTATTTATACCTTCCAAACTTATACTAAGGTGGTAATTCTCAAATCTATTAATTTAAGAGAGGAATTATTTATTGATTATAGAATTTATAGTTTAGTAGTTAAATTTGATATTGGAATACTAATGAGTTGAGGTTTTTTATCTTTACTCTGCATTTTTACTGGGTAATATATATAGAAAGAGGGATAGCTGTGAAGAGAATAATTATTCTATTAATTCTATTTTTAGTAATCATGACTGGTGTTAGCTCTGCTAATAGTAGTATAATAGAAAGGTTAGATAATCTCAGTGAAGTTTTATTTAAAGATAATGACCCTGTGGAGGGATATGTAGTAGATATCAAGGATAAGCAAGTTTATATTAATTTAGGTGATAAAGATAACTTATTCATTGGACAGAATTTTAAGGTTTTTAGAGAAGGCAAGCTTTTAAAAGATCCCATTACTCAAATGATATTAGGCAAATTCAAAAGAGAGATAGGAGAAATAAAGGTTAGTCAAGTTGAAGAAGAGTTTTCGATAGCAAAGGTAAGTAGGCTTGATTCTAAAGCTAAGATAGAGAGAGGGGACAAGATAGTCCTTAAAGAGCGAATTAAAAAGATTGGAGTTCTTACCTTTAATGATAGCAAAGGTTTTGATCTATTAGCTGATCGTATTAAAGATTATTTTAATAACTATTTGGATCATGATAATAGATTTGAGGTAGTTGATAGTAAAAGGATTGACAAGGTTTTAGAAGGGCTTGGTATCAAGGGTGATATCAAGCAAAATCAGATTAATTTTATGATGAGAGAGTTAAATCTTGCTCTCTTGTTATTTGTCGATATTTCAGAGGGGAAGAATAGTATCTTTATCTATAGTAAATTATATTCACAGCAGAATAAAAATACCAATCAAGAAGAAATTATCACTTTAGCTAAAGATAATAAATTCTTAGAATATTATAAGAGCAAGGAAAGTAATAAGGAGTTTAGCCTGCTTTATAAAAGTGACTTGCTTGATATCAGAAGTCAAAGCATTGCTGTGGGTGATATTAATACTGATGATGATATTGAGATTATATTAAATACTAAAGATTCATTGAATATCTTTAATTATAGAGATGGTGAATTAATCGAAGGTGATGTAATAGATGCTTATCAGTTAACTGAGTATGATGACTATGAATTAGTGGTCGGTGATAATGATCACGATGGAGTTGCTGAAATTTTTGCTGAGAACTTTAATTATCTCTTTAAATTTAATTGGAGTCAAAAAGATTATAAGGTTAAGGCTTTTGATAACTTGTATAGAAATCGACCAAAAGCTTTAGTTAAATTAAAGGGAAGAGATTATCTAATCACTAGAGATTATCGTAATCGCTTAAGGTTTAATTTTTGGGAAGCTGGTTCTTATAAGACTGATTTTGAGTTAAATCTGGAATCTAATGAGGGGTATCGCTTGGCTATTGGAGATATAGATGATGATACAGAGACTGAGATGATAGTTACAGCCTATGATGGTAAAGGGAAGAATAGAATGAAGGTTTATGATTTAGATGGTAATTTTGAGTATTCCTTCCCCAATAAATATGGAGCTAATCTTGGAATCTTTAAAGATAAAGAGGAGATAATCTTTCAGACAACTACCGATGGAGAGAATCAATTAGTATCTTTTTTATGGAATGGAAAAGAATATATCTCTAAATGGAAGAGTGATAATTTTACAGGAGAGATTAAAGATTTAGTAATAGATGATATTAATAATGATGGACAGCAGGAGCTACTAGTCTTAGTAAGTGAAGATAATCAGAGTAGAATCTATATTTATCAGCGAAATTTAGAATAATAGCTTGTCAATGGTAGCTTAACGAGATAAAATGATAATTGTCTGATTGAAAAGTTTAAGTTTAGATTTATAATAGTCATCAAACTTTAGAGTGAACTTTAAATATGTCTTTATCTAGATATATTGCGACACTTTCGTGTCGGGAACCAGCAATCAGGAATCAGTATAGTTTACAGGTTCCTGATAACTGATTCCAGATTTCTAAAACTATTGCATTATATCTATTAAATTTTACTTTAGGCTTGTATATTTATATAGTCATCCAACTTTAGAATGAAACAATAGATAGTGGGACACTTTGTGTCGAGTGTGAGCCATGAGTGTGTGTAAAACTTCTTTTTATTGGGGT
>NZ_JBSQYM010000096.1:0-11249 GCF_055140805.1 Orenia sp. | reverse complement strand
TTCATCTAAAGTAACAAAAGTCAACCCTGTTCTAGCTTCATCAGTTAATAGCATAGATCCAGTATTGACACCTTTCTCATCTAAAGTTTCTTTTAAAAAACTACCTAATACATCATTTCCTACCTTACCTACAAAAGTTGTCTTTGCTCCTAGTTTACTAAGTCCTACCGCCACATTAGCAGGTGCTCCTCCCGGACTCTTTTGAAATTTCATATTATTCTCATCTAGAGGGGTAAAATCAATCAGTGCTTCTCCTAAAGATATAATTCCTTTCACTTTACATTTCACCTCATTTTCTAAATAATTATACTCTAGCTAGATATTTGTCTTCTCAATATTAACAAACGAAGAAGGCACATAGGCCCTCTTCTATGTTTACTTATAATCATAATTTTTTACCAAATTGACCTTAATTTATAAATATCTAAAGAAATTAATTTTACATTACCATCTTTAACATAAAGACTTAATTCTCTAGAATTTATATTTGGGAAAATTAGATCACTAATTACCTTCTTCCCATCATTAGCAAATAACTCTACTGAGGACCAATCAACAAAAATATGCATCTTTACTCGTTTGTCATTAGCTGATAGTAAAGCTTGATGCTTAGCAGCAAAATCTTTATGAAATTCAATATTTCCTGATTTACTACGATCAACAAAAACAGTTTCTTCTTTAGCATCATAACCTATAACTATTTCTTGGCCATCACCACTATAAACTTTGAAACCAAATTCTTGAGCATCAAGCAGTTCAAATTCTGCAATTATCTCTAACAGACCTTCGTTAGTATCTGTCAATAAATTAACATCAGGAGAAAGAATCAGATCATCCCAGATTTTAGACTCTACTCGTAAATCTCGCAACTCTTCTACTGGACTCTGTACTAACTTGATTCCTTCTGGGAATCTCTTTAAGCTTAAAGCTCGCGGAATACTCATTGCACTACGCCACACTTCAGTTGGAACTTGATTAGCATATCTCCAATTACTCATCCATCCTAACCACAGACGTTGTCCATCTGCTAATGTTTTATTACTCCAAGAAACACCAGCATAGAAATCAGCACCATAATCCATCCATTCTAAATTGTCAGCATCAATTGACTGATGATCTGGTGTAAAGTTTGTACCATCAAAATCTCCCACAAAGTACATCATACCCGAACCACCTGCTGGAGGCTCTGGATCATTTTTATTTATGCCATTACCATCACCCACACTTAAAACAAGAACCCATTTTTCATCAATTTTTATATCATTCTTATCATAAACTGGTAATGGAAATAAATCAGGACATTCATAAACCCCTCGATGAGTTCCTTTAGCATCAGAACCAAAAGAACTAGCAAAAGTCCAATCTAGCAGATTTGAAGAACTATAAAACTCTACTCTATCTTGAACAGCAAGAGTCATCACCCATTTTTTAGTCTCTTCATGCCACATTACCTTGGGATCACGAAAATCTACTGTTCCTTGATTTTCAAGTACGGGATTACCCTCATATTTGCACCATGTTCTTCCCTTATCTCTACTATAAGCAATACTCTGCTCTTGTAAGTTTATATCCTTCTCTTCATCTATTAAAGCACTGGTATAAAAAGCTACTAAGCCAGAACCTCCATCAAAAAATCCACTACTATCATTATAGTCAACTACTGCACCACCAGAGAAAATAGCACCTAATTCATCTGGTTCTAATGCTATCGGTAGATGTTCCCAATGTACCATATCTTCACTTACTGCATGCCCCCAGTGCATAGGTCCCCAAACGCTACTATAAGGATGATACTGATAAAATAAATGATACTCCCCTTTATAGTAAACCATACCATTTGGATCATTCATCCAATTTCTTTCCGGACTAAAGTGAAACTGAGGACGGTATTTTTCTTTATAACATTTAAATTCTTTTCCCATAATTACCATCATCCTTTTTAAATTAAATTGCTATTACAATGAACTATATTAAGTAATTGTATATTTTTGAAAAGAAAGAATACGTATTCAAAACAAGGTAAATAAAGAGTCTTATTTACCCATTCCACCCATACCATTAATAAAGTATTTTTGTAAACTCACAAATAAGATTAACATTGGTAAGCTGGCAATTGTTAAAGCAGCCATAATCTGACTATAATAAACTGGCTGTTGAGTAAAAAATTCCTGAATACCAATCTGAATAGTACTGAACTTAGGATCAGTTGTTGCTACTAATGGCCATAAAAATTGATTCCATACTCCTGTAAAATTTAAGATCGTTGCCGTAGCAAATACCGGTTTAGACATAGGAACAATAACTTGAAAGAAAGTTCTTAAGAATCCACAACCATCTATCTGAGCAGCTTCTTCCACCTCTTTAGGTATATTTAAGAAGAACTGTCTAAACATAAAAATACTAAAAGCATTAGCGATAAAAGGAATGATTAAAGCTCCATAACTATCTAACATCCCCAAATCTTTAACTACTAAAAATAATGGTAATACAATACTTTGAAATGGAATAATTACTAAAGATACAATAACAGCAAAGATAATATCCTTACCTGGAAAATCTAAACGAGCAAAAGCATAACCTGCCATAGAATTAATAATCAGCCCTATTCCTACGGTCATGCCAGATACAAAGATACTATTAAATAAATATTTACCAAAATTCATACGAGAAAAAACTTCTTTATAATTATCCAAACTGACTTCTGTTGGTAAAAAAGCTTTAAAACCTGAATATAAATCAGTCATCATTGTTCTTTCTGACTTAAATGAAGAAAGAAGCATCCATAATAAAGGAAAAATAAAGACAAATACCAAAACTATCAATATCAAATAATGCAATCCTAGCATTACATTATTTCGATTTAATTTCATATAATTACCTCCCTTTTCTAATACATTAAATTACGCTATCCTGTTTGTCTTTAGCAAATTTTCTTTGTAAAATAGAAACTGTTAATACCATCACGAAATAAATTACGACTATTGCACTACTAGTTCCGATTTCACGAAGTTGGAATCCTTCTTCAAAGAACATCATAATCAAAGTTTTAGTAGCACCATCAGGACCACCTTGAGTCATTACATAAGGTTGGACAAAGATACCAAAAGCCGCAATACTTGTAACTAAAAGAACAAAGACTGTTACATTATAAAGCCCCGGTAGAGTAATGTGTCTAAATTTCTGCCATATATTAGCCCCATCAATCTCTGCTGCTTCATAAAGAGATTCAGGTATATCTTGTAATCCCGCCAAAAAAATAACCATCTGATAACCTACTCCCTGCCAAACTGACATCGCAATAATACTATTCATTGCTTGTTTTGGACTTGATAAGAAAGGCTGTTTAGGTAACCCTAAAGCCACTAATAAAGAATTAAGCAAACCATCATTGGGATTATAAAGTATTGCCCATAGGATAGATACTACCACCATAGATAATACTACTGGACTATAAAAGATTGTCCTAAAGAACTTTACCCCTTTGATTCTCTTACTGTTAATTAATACTGCCAATAATAAAGCTGCACCTACCTGTACTGGAACAACCACCAATACAAAATAGATAGTATTTTTTAATGCCTGATAAAATATCTCTTCCGAAAATAAATATTTATAGTTATCTAACCCTACAAAACTAGTCTTATCAGGGGTTAAGATATAAAAATCAGTTAAACTATAGTAAAAGGACATGATTGCAGGAAAAATGATAAAAACTGCTAATAAGATAACTGCTGGAGCAACAAAGGCTAACCCTCCTATTGCTTCCCGAGTATCTTTAGCACTATTAATATTAAAGATATCCCCAAACTTATTTTCGACTTTTTTTACTAAATTCAATTTAATAGCACCTCCACTTTTTAAAATTTAGAGAAAGAATCTATCTTTAGTGGTAGATTCTTTCTTTTTCTAAACCTAATTACTTAATTCTACGTTCAATATATCTATCTACCTTTTTAGTAGCTTCATTCAACGCTTTTTCTACATTTTTACCGTGAATAATGTTATACCATGCTTTAGCAAACTCTTGTGTTAAAATTGGATAAGCTGGTGTAACTGGACGAGCATGTCCTGTTTGTAGCTGTTGCTCCATGATAAGCTTAACTGGATATTCACTATATACTGGTAATTGCTCATATGCATCCTTTCTTGAAGGTGGCATACCAGTGACTTTAGACAATCCAACAGTACTATCTGTATTAGTCATCCACTTAATCACTTCTACAGCTTCTTTAGGGTGTTTTGTTTCTGATTGCATACCCCATGCCCAACTTCCAGTTGGAGAAGCACCTTGACCTTTTTTAAATACAGGCATTGGAGTCATGCCCCACTTTAGACCTGGATAATCTTTGATTGTGATTAATTCCCAAGGACCAGAGATAGTCATAGCAGCTTTTTGTCTTTCAAAAGCTTGCTCACCTGGATCATTTACAGCCAATCCTTCATCAAATATCTTTTGAATAAACTTCATAGATTCAATAGTTTTTTCAGAATTCATGTATCTTTCAGCCTGCATACCATCCTTAGAAATAATATCCCCATCATTAGACCAAATAAATGGAGTACCCATATAAGTTAACCATTCGTTCATATCTCCACCTAGTCCAGCTATTGGATATACATCTGGGTATTTAGCCTTTAACTTCTTAAGAACATTATAGAACTCTTCCATTGTCCAAGCATCTTCAACTTTTTGTGGAACTTCTACTCCAATACTTGCTAACATATCTGTGTTATAATAAATTGCTACAGAAGATTCCATTGCACCTAATGCATATAATTTACCATCCCAAGTTCCTTGTTGAATAATTGAAGGAGCATATTCATTCTTTTCTTCTTTAGTAAAATACTTATCAATAGAACCTATGATACCTGATTGAGCATAATTAGCTACATAAGGACCATCCATATCAATAATATCTGGCAATTCACCAGCAGCAGCAGCCATATTTAATTTATTTTCAAAGTCATTTCCAGCACCACGAGAGATAACCTTCATATCAACATGAATCTTACCTTCATGAGCTTCATTAAACTCCTTAATTCTCTCTACATAAAACGCATTCTCATGTTCAGAAGTACCATGTTGCCACATAACAACTTCAACTGGACCTTCACTTTTTTCTTTAGTTTTAGCTGTATCATTAGAATTACCACTACAGCCAGCTCCAATCAAAGCAACTACTAATAGCATTGCAACTATTGATAAAACCTTCTTCATTTTTATTTCCCCCTCTAATTTGAATATATATCTAATATATATCTAAAGATTATTTAAACCTTCAAACACATTTATTAATAGGAGGGTTATAAACTTATATACTTATTCCTATTAGATAACCAACTTAAAATCACAGAAATAATTAATTATTATAAACTTATCTAATTATAAATCAAGATCAATACCTCTAGTTGATTCTCTAACTACTAATCTAGGCTCTAATATAACTTCTATACCTTTTTCTGACTCTTTTGCCGTTATTCGTTTAAACAGTATTTCTAAAGATATTCTTCCCATCTCCCCTGTAGGTTGAGCCACAGTTGATAAACTAGGTCTTGTCTCTGCCGATAAGAAGGTATTATCAAAACCAATTAAGGCTATATCCTTTGGAATATCTAATCCTAGATCTTGAATAGCATGCATAGCCCCAAAAGCTGCTAAATCATTATAGGCAAATAATGCTGTAATATCTGAATTTTCTTTTTTACTTAAATAAGTTTTAACCTTATTATAAACCTCACGAGAATTAAGTTGCCAACCACCACATTCTATGAAATTATCATCATTAAAGATAATCCCATTCTGTCTTAAAGTTCTTTTAAAACCTATAAACTTTTCATCTTTTTTAGAACCAGCTACAAATACGATATTAGTATGCCCCAAATCTAGTAAATGCTTAGCAACTTGTTCTCCTCCATGCATATGAGATAGCGAGACAGAATCAAAACCCGTTAAATTTTGAGTAATCACAACTACAGGAGTATTTGCTTTTTTGAGACTATTTAAATGGCTAGATGTAGCATCAGATGGTACTAGTAATATACCATCTACCTGACGACTTCTTAAAACATTAATATAATTTCTTTCCTTCTGTAAATTACCTTCAGTATTACAAATAATAACACTATACCCATGCTGGTCAGCTTCACTTTCTACTACTCTAACTACTTCTGAGAAGAAAGGATTAGAAATATCAGGAACAACTATTCCTATTAAATAGGATTGGTTACTCACTAAACTTTGAGCAGTTAAATTTGGCTGATAATCAAGCTTACGTACCCACTCCATAACCTTCTGTCTTTTATCTGGTGTAACTGAAGAATGACCATTAATAACTCTAGATACTGTAGCTTGTGAAACACCAGCCTTTTTAGCGATTTCTTTCATTGTTGCCAACTTTAATCACCTCTCTTATAACTTATAACCTTTCCTACTCTTATTTTAACTCTTATGTAGCTGTTTCTTTCTTTTTTAATAATTGTATCTTTAAAGAATAATATTTATGAAAACCTTGAATACGTATTCAAAAAAGCCAAATAATAAAATCCACATTAAGAATTGATTTTTTCAACTAGAGTGGACCTTAGATATTATTAATTATTTAACTTATGCCCTATTATTTTATTATATTTTGCTTATAAAAGGGGTCTTGTAATTAATTTATATAAATAATCTTATACCAAATTACTTATATCATTTATCTTAAATTATAAAAATAATCTAGAATACGTATTCATTTATTTCAATTATATTCTACCATTTGATTTAAAGGATGTCAAATAAATTATTTTTATTTTAAAAAGGTGAGAATTGCAATATAAAATGCACGTCTTATTATTACCTATAGTTTCTATGTTTTTATAAATAATAGCATTATCTTGTTTCAAATAATTGATTTATTGTTTTATAATTAAATATCCTTTAGGATTTAATCTACAAGATTAGCTATCACAAGCCTTTCTTCAAAAATTAGGTATTCACCATTTTGCTATCTATGTTATAATTATTATTAAGACACATATTCTGTGCCCTCCTAATGTTTTTATGGTTATTAATATTATACAGAAGGTACAGGTATGTGTCTATTTTTCTACCAATCGTACACTTGATTATACAAATTTATTATATTAGCCCATTGTACTAATACATAAGAAAATTATTGATAAAATTTTTTAAATTTGCAATTTATATGATACAAAGACTACTAAGATCGAACAAATCTTATTCTCCTTTAAAAAAATATATATTTTTTTAAAGGAGAATATTTCTTGATAAAGCTTTTCTATTTATAGATTCAGTAGCACAACGGATAGTATTAGTAATTAAAAGGTATCACCATATTTTAAAGGCACAGAAATAGATGATTCTTTTTAACCTTATTTAAAATTAATTCCCCTAGTCGATTCCCTTACAATCAAACTCGGTTCAAGCTCTATTTCTAGTTTATCTTTTGTGTTCTCTTCTGATATTCTATTGAGCAATATTTCAATAGCTACTCTTCCCATTTCCTGAGTTGGTTGTGCAACGCTTGTTAGATTAGGTCTAACTTGTGAAGCTAAAAATATATCATCAAAACCTGCAACTATAATATCATCAGGAATTTTCAAACCATAATCTTGAAAAGCATGAATTGCCCCAAGGGCAGCTAAGTCATTATAAGCAAAAAAAGCAGTAGCTTTCAGCTTACCTTTGTCTAGATAATCTTTTACTTGAGTATAAACTTTCTCAGAAGAAATTCTTCCTTCATATCCACCTTCAATTAAATTATAACTATCAAATTCTATTCCATTCTTATTTAATTCACCTTTTAGCCCTTTAAACTTTTCATCCTTAGTTAGACCTATAAATCCAATATCCCTATGCCCCATATCAATAAAATGTCTAGCTACCTGAGCCCCTCCTTCTTTATGGGAAACTAGAACCGAATCAAATTTATGAACCTTTCTAGTAATTGCCACTACAGGAATATCTCCTTGCTGAAAACTATCAATATGTGGAGTATTTATATCTATTATCGGTACAATTAAAATCCCATCTACTTGGCGGCTTTTCAACGTATTAATATGATTTTTTTCCTTTTGTATATTACCTCTTGTATTGCAAACAACAATACTATATCCTTGCCGATTAGCCTCATATTCAACTGTATCAATTATCTCTGAAAAAAAGGGGTTGGAAATATTAGGAACTATCACTCCAATTAAATGTGATTGAGACTGTACTAAACTTTGAGCAATCTTATTTGGTTGATAATCAAGCTTGCGCACCCACTCCATAACTATCTTCCTTTTTTCAGCACTTACTGAGCTATGTCCATTAATAACTCTGGATACTGTTGCTCTTGAAACTCCTGCCTTTTGAGCTATCTCCTTCATAGTAGTCAATTTAATCACCTCCTTAAATAAGCATTTATCAATATAAATTTTTAAATACAAAATAAGAATTATGCTATTTTTGCAACTAATGAACTCGAGTACTATAATAAAAAAATCACTTATACATCCAGATGCTAACTTATCTAAATTATAATTAATATTTTGGAAGTTATCAAGAAATTATTCTATTTGTTGCATCAACTTTCATAAGTTATTAGATTATCTCTTAATCTCAATATAATTTAAATCTAAGCCTCCAACCTCAATTACTTTATAATAAATAATAGATTATCAAATTAAGCACAACATATCTCAAGCCCCATCAATAAATCACTCATAACATATTGTTTTTATTGTTGCAATTAATAGTTCCTAATCAAAATTAAAATCCAATCTTTTCAAATAAATTTATGCTAATTGAAAAGATTGGATATAAGGCTGATTTTATTAATCTTCTTATCTCATTATGAATAGAACCTATATTCAAACGAGAAATTTTACTATTTACTTAACTTCAAGTCCTCAACAGTTATCTTACTATCCATAGAGAATATTCCCCATTGATTGTTCTGTATAGAGAACATACGTGTACTAAGTACAGCTTCATCATTTACATAAAGTACTGCCACAGAATCATCAATCAGTAGTGTGAAATCCAAAGTATCATTTTTTTCAATCTGTAATGGCATTGTCGACTGTGGCTGTGAGATTTTAATCTTATCTGTAGCAACATTATAGAATTGAAGTTCTTGTGATTTACTATCAAACACCATATTTAAAGAGCCAATACCATCTTTACTAACATTAAACATAAATCCAAATTTATTAATTTGAGATTTTGTAGTTATTTTACCTATTATTTTGCTTATACCTTGAATTTGTGAGAATGTTACTAGCTCATGCTGACTACCTGAAAAAAAATAATTACCTTGTGAAACCTTAATTTCTTTAGTCTTAGTTAATGGCTTAAGCTCAACTTTATTGCTAATTTTATTTACTACCTGCTTAATAGGGGTAGGATAGAGCTCACCATTTTCTTTTTGCTTAATCTGATGTACAACTAGATTCCCTGCCCAATTATAATCATAAGCATCATCATATTTCTTTTTAGTTGGTGTCCAACCAAACATATAAAGATTTTCAGAATCTTTTTCCATTCTTCCTGCATAAAAACCATTTCCATCAAAATAATCTACTGTAGGCTTCTTAAATGTTCCCTTTGAATCTTTAGCTATTCTATAATGAACAACACGCTTTGGCCATTGATCGGAGAAGGTTAAATACCAATATTGTCCATATTTAATCAAGGTAGGACATTCCATATTAGAATCACTGCCCATATCATTTGAGAAAAATACTCCTTCATCAGTCCAATCTTTTAAATCACCTGAAGTATAAAGTGCTATTACTCCCATATTATCTTTTCTGGTAGTTATCAGCATCCAGTATTGCTCATAATCCTCATTGTAAAATACATATGGATCTCTAAAATCGTCAGGATTATACTGACTTGAAGCTTGAAAAGTATCTTCTGGAATTTTAGTCCAATTTTTAAGATCTTTACTTGTTGCATGCATTACTACTTCCATAACCATTCTTTTGGAATTGTGTCCTGTATAAAAGGCATGATACAATCCATCTTTATCTTTGATTACAGAACCAGTACCCAATGCAAAATCTTGAGCATATCTATCTCTAGTGTATGGAATTACAATACCTTCATCTTTGTATTGTAAAAAATCATTTGTTGTAAGTAAACTCCATGGGTGATAGCCAATATCAACTACATGTCTTAAATCTTCTAAATAAAAGACTTGAAAATCTTCACCATCATAATATGGCATTGGATCTCCTACCCAGCTCTTTTCTGCTCTTGGAAATATCGATACTCCTTCATTACTAAGGTCAAGATTTTTAACATCATAATCAGTATTGTTATCTTCTAGAGTTACTATTTCTGGAGCTGATTTATCGACTGATTCCTTTTTCGAAGCTAATCCTTTTAAACTAATATCAGTTACATGCATTGCTGCATAGCCCCTTCCTGAATCCATTCTGAAAAGCAACTTTTTAGCTGATGCAATTTTATCTGCATCCAAAGTTGATAAATTAATTGTAACTTTATACCAACCATCCTCTTCTAAAGGTATTACTCTTTTATCCATTCCATCTTTTGTCAAATTAATTTGACTTGTTATAGTATGGTCATTATATCCTTCACCACTTTCTATTTTATTTGTATTATCGAATACAACTTTTACTTGGGGTTCATCTGCTTTTATCTTAAATTCCAATATATCATAGCCATCAAATATTCCAACTTCTCCTGAAAATTGCAATTGCACTACCCATTCTCCTCTGCTTGCTTTTAGACAAGGCTTATAGGCTTCATAAGTAACTTCTCCTTGATTTGAATACTCCCATGGACTTATTGTTATACCCTCTAACATTGTTTTGTCTCTTTTATCTGTTGTATATAGATATTTTTTTATCACAGAAGCGTTAACAGTTCCTTCATAACTCACTCCACGATAAGTATATTTAATAGTATTTTCTCCGTCTTTTAATATATTTTCTGTGAAATTTGGACCAACTTTAAAACCTTTAACCTTTTTAACTGTACCATCATTAAAAGTTGCTTCTATTGTTGTAAGATTAACAGCTTCTAGTGATTTTAATACTAAATTACCATCAGTTCCTTTATCTCGACAGCCAACTAATAGAGTTATTACTAATGTCAGTATCATTGCTAATATTAAGTTTTTGCTCTTAAACACTTTTCATCAGCCTTTCTTTTTTATAAATAATTTAAAATATTAAGCAATTTTTAAAACTTTTTAAAGATTGCTCAAACAACTTCTGTCTCTTATACACAT
>NZ_JBSQYM010000095.1:0-11445 GCF_055140805.1 Orenia sp. | reverse complement strand
GTCTATGGAACTGCAACCTGATGTATAGCTTTCATTAATTTTAACAACTTTAATACCTTCTAATTCAGCTTTGTACTCAATCAATTCTACTAATCTTTGAATTGGTATTTGAACAAAATATTTAAGGCTATTACCTTGCTTAATATTTTTCAAATCTCCAATGATGATAGTAGATACCCCTTGTTGAATTGCTAAGTCAATTATCTTTCTACTAACTTTATGCAGATAGTCTTTAACATAGTTTCTTTTTTTTAGTCTAAGACCTCTAATTTGCTTAGTATCTTTAACTTTGCTAGTTCCTAATTGTTTCATTCTAATACTTTGAAGTTTAGCGATTTCTTTATTGAAATAACTGTTCTTAGACTTAATAGCCTTGCCATTCATAATATAACTTTCAGAATTATCTTTAAAAGTTAAGGTAGCCAAATTGTCTAATCCTAAATCTATTGACATTATATTAGAATTATTATTTTCTTTAACTTCTTCAACTTTGTAGATAATCAGCAAATACCACTCTTTAGAGAGTTTATCTTGCTTAACCCTTACCTGCTGGATAGTTTCTAAATCTATAATGCTTTGAACTGCTAAGGGCAACTCAAATTTAAGGCTTTTTACATTATATTCAGATTTTATCGTTTTAGCTAAGGATAATAGCAAATGATTATCTCTATCTCTAACTCTAGTTGCTAAATTAGTAAAGATTATCTCATTAGGATTTCTGTCCATATTTTTAAATTTAGGTGGTCGAGGTTGACCTTTATACTTGCTAGGATTTTTCTTATAGTCTTTGATACTAGCAAAGTAACTTTTCCAATCTTGAGCTAACTGCTTTAATGCTTGTTGTCTATTATGACTATGAAGGAAATCATTATGCCAATTACTCTTAAATTGCTTTTCTAGTTGAGTATATACAGGTTTAATATCTTCATTATTTCTGACTTCATAATTGACAATATTATATAGTTTTGTAGTATGCCAAGATAATTCTTTAACTATCTCTAGTTGCTTATCAGTAAACTTAGGCTTAAATTTAAAAGATAACCTCATAATTTCACCTCCTTTACATTATTATCTATGTATTTATTATAACATAGCCTTGATACCTTGTCAACTAGGTGTTATAATTAGTATAGGAGGTGTGTTAATATGGCTAGAAAAAATATTGCAACTACATTAGAAGAAGAATTATACAAAAAGATTAAGGTATTAGCTATTGAATTAGACAAAAATGCTAATGACTTACTAGAAGAAGGTATGGAATATATAATTGATAAGTATGAAAATCAAAAGAATGTTTAATTTCAAGGTATCGAACCTTAAAATTAAAAGGCTCATTCATCCCCTAAGACAAGCACGAGGGGTTTTCTGAGCCTTTTCTATAAAGATGATTAGCACCACTTTTAGCAAGTAATCCATTATAATCTATTCTTACCTTATCACCTGCTTTAACAGGAAAAGGTTCTACTCTTATCTCTTCCATTCAGACTCCTCCTAATAATATAAATTTAACTCCTTGAAATTTATTGACTACCATTCTTTTAAACAAAATCCGTCGATTCTAAGAAACGACGGATAATCCAAACTATTATATGATTGTATAACTCCAATTACGCCCATTATTATTATCCCAATTATCTGCAGAATCTTTAAAACAGAACTTCAATTTAACAGGCTCTTTTAGATCTACATTGGCTACCCAATCATTCTCTGCTTTATTCATCTTGATATTCTGGACATTGGTCCAGTCATATTCATAAGCAACTCCAGTGTGAAGATAGACCTGCTCTGCACCACTTTTAGCAAGTAACCCATTATAGCGTACCTCTATTACATCTCCATTATGCATTGGTAATGGCCTAACTCTTACTTCATTCATTATCATATTACCTCCTTAATTATTATTACCTTTTTAATTTATGTGTTTTTCATTATTTTTATAATACTTTTTATAATTATTTAATTAATACCATAAAGCTGCACCTTCTATTAAAATAATAAATTCATCTACAGAACCAATTAACTTTATTTGAATATTTTATAACTCCAATTATCTCCATTGTTATTATCCCAATGTTGAGCAGAATCTTTAAAACAGAAGTTCAATCTATTATCAGCATCTTCTACTCTAATATCAGCTATCCAGCTTCCATCATTATATTCCATAGGTATATCTATTATATAATCCCACTTTTGACTATAGCCCAATCCAGCATGTAAGTAAACCTGCTCAGCATCATCTTTGTTGAGTATTCCATTATACTTGACTCTAATCTTATTTCCATCATTAGTTGCTAAAGGATGTACCATTATCCCCATTATGTTCCTCCTTGCCAGTCTGCTTTTCTTCTTAATTTGTCCTATTTCATAATATTTATTACTGATACAATAAAAAGATAATGCGATAGTTTTTATAATGATAAATTTACTAGCCACAGGTTTTAACCTGTGGTGATAATGACATGTTACACTACAGGTTAAAACCCGTAGCTAAAACTTAAAGTGTCGCAATACCCCCATTAACCATCAATATTGAAATTCAATTGGCTGAATATACCTATCAATAGAAAAAACTGAGGAGACCCTCAGTTTTTTCTCACAAACTAATTTTTTCAAAAACAAACTCTCCATCATAGTCTACTAGGATCTTATCTCCTTCATCAATATCACCTTCTAATAGCTTTAATGCCAATTTATCCTTAATATATCTCTGGATAACCCTTTGTAAAGGTCTAGCTCCATAAGTAGGATCATAACCTAACTTAGCAATTTCTTCTCTTGCATCAGCAGTTAGTTTAAGATCTAAATTCTGTTTTGCTAACTTTTTAGCTAGATATCCTAAATGAATATCGATAATCTCTTTAATATGATCTTCATCTAATGCATGGAAGATGATCTGCTCATCGATTCTGTTGATAAACTCTGGACGAAAATGGGCTTTGACAGCCTCTCTAACCTTCTCCTCCATATCTTCTCTAGCTTGAACCTCTTGAATATACTGTGAACCGATATTTGAGGTCATAATAATCACTGTATTTCTAAAGTCAACCTCTTTACCTTGGCTATCAGTTAAAATACCATCATCTAAAACCTGTAATAAGATATTAAAGACATCGGGATGGGCCTTCTCTACCTCATCAAGCAAGACTACAGAGTAAGGTTTTCTTCTAATCTTCTCAGTCAACTGTCCTCCCTCTTCAAAACCGACATACCCTGGAGGAGAACCAATCAACTTAGCTACAGCATGGCGTTCCATATACTCTGACATATCTAATCTGACAATAGCACCTTCATCATCAAAAAGATATTCTGCTAAGGTCTTAGCCAACTCTGTTTTACCAACTCCTGTTGGTCCCATAAATAAGAAAGAACCTAAGGGACGATCTTCATCCTGTAAACCTGTACGGGAACGGCGAATAGCATTACTAACAGCTTCAATAGCATCACTTTGACCAACTACCCTCTTAGCTAATTCTTCTTCTAGGTGAATTAATTTATGCTTCTCACCTTCCATTACCTTAGTTACAGGAATATCTGTCCAAGAAGCAATTATCTCAGCTATATCATCAGCTGTAACCTCTTCTTTGAGTAAATTTCTCTCTTGCTTCAATCCTTGGGCTTTAGCATTTGCTTCTGCTAATCTTGTATTTAAATCATGCAATTTACCATACTTTAAGCGGGCAGCCTTCTCATAGTCTGCATCACGTTCAGCTGCTTCTGCTTCTATTTTAGTCTCTTCTATCTCTTCTTTTAAGTCCTGTATTCTTTGAATAATCTCCTTTTCATTAATCCACTTTGCCTTAAGAGGATTTATTTTATCCTTTAATTCACTTATCTCTTCTTCAATACTTGTTAACCGCTCTTTAGAAACAGAGTCCTCCTCTTTTCTCAAAGCCTCCTTCTCAATCTCCAATCTTCTCAATTTACGGTCTAACTCATCAATCTCAGCAGGCATAGAATCAATCTCTATCCGCAATTTAGAGCCAGCCTCATCGACCAAATCTATCGCCTTATCTGGTAAGAAACGTTCTGTTAAATATCTATCTGACAGCTTAGCTGCTGAAACAAGGGCATTATCCTGAATCTTAACCCCATGATGAATCTCATACTTCTCCTTTAAACCTCTTAAGATAGAGATAGTATCTTCAACTGTTGGCTCATCAATGATAATCGGTTGGAATCTACGCTCCAAAGCAGCATCCTTTTCAATATGTTTCTTATACTCATTTAAGGTGGTTGCTCCTATACAGCGTAGTTCTCCACGGGCAAGAGCAGGCTTAAGTAAGTTGGCTGCATCCATTGCACCTTCAGTAGCTCCCGCACCTACTAAGGTATGCATCTCATCAATAAATAGTATAATCTCTCCATTAGCTTTATTAACCTCTTTTAAGACACTCTTTAAGCGTTCCTCAAACTCTCCGCGATATTTAGCCCCTGCCACTAATGAACCCATATCTAAAGAGATCACCCGCTTATCCCTTAATCCTTCTGGAATATCACCATTGATAATCCGTTGGGCTAAGCCCTCTACAATAGCTGTCTTACCAACACCAGGGTCACCAATTAGAACTGGATTATTCTTACGGCGTCTAGATAAGACCTGCATAATCCTTCTAATCTTCTCATCACGTCCAATTACTGGATCTAGCTTACCTTTGCGTGCCAATTTAGTTAAATCGATAGTATAATTATCTAAGGCTCGATACTGAGCTTCAGCACTTTGATTAGTCACCTTCTCTCCACCTCTAATCTCCTTGATTGCATTTTGAACCTTCTTAAAATCAACTTGGTTATCCTTTAATAATTTAACTGCTTTATTTTTTCCTTCAACTAAAATTGCCAATAAGAAATGCTCAGTAGAGATATATTCATCTTCTAAATTCTCTGCCTCTTTTCTTGCTCTGCGTAAAACCCTGCTCAGCTCTTGAGAACTATATAACTGAACATCGTCAGAATAAACTTTAGGTAGACCCTCCATCACTTGCTGTAAATCTCCTTTTAAGGAGTCCAAATCAACCTCTAATTTTTCTAATATCGGTCTAACTACCCCTTGGTCTTGCTCCAATAATGCCAACAATAAATGAGCTGGATAAATCTCTTGATTACTATTATCTTCAGCTAAATGTTGGGCCTCAATTAAAGCCTCCTGAGCTTTAATTGTAAAGTTATCATTTTTCATACAATCACCCCATTTTATATAGTGATAAGTGACAGGTGACGAGTAATAGGTATAGATTTGTGACTCTAGAGTAAAATTTAAATGTAACATTATATGGGGATATTAGACACTTTCGTGTCAGGAACCAGGAATCAGTATAGTTTACAGATTCCTGATAACCGATTCCAGATTCCTAAAGTATCATAACATCCTTCTTAACTTTCACTTTAAATTCGTATACCTATAATAAGTAAAATCCTTTCTTGTAACTCATCACCTATCACCTGTTACTGACTTTAATTAATATCAATTTTCTTTCTTGTAGTTCTTTTTTGTTCTAATTTAGGTAAGTTAATTTCTAAAATACCATTATTATATTCTGCACTAATCTGCTCAATATCGACATTATTGAATTTGAAGCTTCTTTGATAACTACCTGTTCTTCTTTCACGATGGAGGAAGTTATCCTTTTTATCTTCAAAACTTTCTTCTTTATCTACTCTGATGGTTAAGTAATTTTTTTCAGTTTCAATAGTAATATCATCTTTTTCTAAACCAGGCAATTCAGCTTCTAGGATATAACTATCTTCCTCTTCTTTGATATCTGTTTTAAAGTTAGCACCCTTCATCTCCATAAAATCATTAAAGAAAGTAGCAGGTGTAAAGTCAAAAAACTTCTCCATTAAATCATTACTTTTAGCTCTTTGGTTGTCAAAAGGCATTAGATCAAACATTAATATCTACCTCCTCAATTAATTTTATAGTAATAGTCTAGCACAACCTGATATTATTAGCACTCGCCTCTAACGAGTGCTAATAATATTATAAAAAAATATCTCTAATTTGTCAAGTACTAGTAATTAAAGGCAGTTATGAGTAATAAGGTATGAGTGACAAGTAAAAAATTATTGCTGTATATAGATTATTTAATATGGAAAAAGACACCGCTAAGTGTCTTTAATTAATTCCACCTTAAAATTTAGCATTACCTGGAGTACGTGGGAATGAGATTACATCCCGGATATTCTTCATCCCAGAAATATACATCAATATTCTTTCAAAACCTAAACCAAATCCAGAATGAGGTACACTACCATACTTTCTTAAATCTAAGAACCAGTCATACTTCTCTAATTCCATTCCATCCTCTTCCATCATCTTTACTAAGATATCATAGCGTTCTTCACGCTGACTACCTCCAACAATCTCACCTACACCTGGGACTAAGCAGTCAATTGCTCTAACGGTCTTCTGGTCATCATTTAGTCTCATATAAAAGGCTTTAATCTCTCTTGGATAATCTGTAACCATTACTGGCTTATTAAAATGATCTTCTGTCAAATATCTCTCATGCTCTGTTTGCAGATCAATCCCCCACTCTACTTGGTAGTCAAAATCTTTATCAGCTTCTTTTAAGATTTCTACAGCCTCAGTATAAGTAATTTGAGCAAAATCACTACTAATAATCTCTTTTAGCTTTTCAGTCCGATTATCTTCTGCAATCCATCTATCAAAGAACGCCATCTCTTCTGCACATTCTTCTAAAGCATAGTCAAATAGATACTTTAAAAATTCTTCAATTACTTGCATATTCTCTTCCAAATTACAAAATGCCATCTCTGGCTCAATCATCCAAAACTCAGCAGCATGGCGAGTAGTATTAGAGTTCTCTGCTCTAAAGGTAGGACCAAAAGTATAGACATCACCTAAAGCAGTAGCTAAAACTTCTGCCTCTAGCTGTCCACTAACAGTCAAACCAGTCTCATCATTGAAGAAGTCTTGACTAAAATCAACTTCACCTTTATCTGTTAGAGGTAAGTGGGATAAATCAAAGTTAGTCACTCTAAATAGTTCTCCTGCCCCTTCAGTATCATTGGCGGTAATAATTGGGGTATGAATATAATTAAAGCCTCTTTCTTGGAAGAACTTATGTACAGCATAGGACATCTTGCTTCTAAATCTATTCATTACACCAAAAGTGTTAGTTCTTGGTCTTAAATGAGCAATCTCTCTTAGATATTCAAAGGAATGTCGTTTCTTCTGCAACTCATAATCTGATGGGCAATCACCTATTATCTCAATCTCTTCTGCTTTCATCTCAACGCTCTGCTCTCTACCTTTGACATCTTCAAGATAGCCAACAACCTTCAAACTAGTTCCAGTATTTATCTCAGCTAATACTTCAAATTTATCAGGATTTAAGATTACAATCTGTAAATTCTTTAATGTACTTCCATCATTAATCTCCATAAAAGTGATATTCTTAGAGACTCTCTTAGTTCTCACCCAGCCTAATACCGTTACATTAGAAGTATCTTCTAGATTTTTTGTTAAAATATCATTTACCTTTTTTCTTTCAAAATAATTCATCTTACCCCTCCTCAATATCATCAAAAACTTTATATTTATATATTATTTTCTAAAAAATCAAATATTCCTGCATAAAATAATCAAAGATCAATAATTATATGGTCATCCAACTTTAGAATAAAATTCAAATATGACGTTATCGAGAGATAGTGCGACACTTTTAAGAATCTGGAATCAGTAGTCAGGAATCAGTTATAAACACTGGTTCCAGATTCCTGATTCCTGACACAAAAATGTCGCAATATATCCATTAAGTCTCAATTTCAGCTTGCTTACCTATATTAATCTCTGCCTAAAAATAACTTTAACTTAAATATTATATAAAATTATATGCTTATGATAACCAGTAATGATTAAATTATTATAAATGAAATAAAAAAAGTGTCAGTGGCATGTAAGTATGAACTACCTTATCATTAAGGGTTGTTCACACTTACACTAGTCACTCACACTCTCTTAATATCAATTTTAAAAGTCTATCTTAATACCATAAGTTACACCAGTAGCTGTTCCAAAATTCTCATCATTACTAGCTGCTACCTTAAATCCAATCACCCCTAAAATGCCTTCGGCAATCTCTCCACAAAGACCTAACTCACCATCAAAGATAGTATCTGACCCAGCAACCATATCAAGATCTAAATACATTAGCTTGTCCTCAATTGCCCGTTCAATAATAAAACCTGCCTTTAAACCTGACTTACTGGAATCAACAAAGGTTCCACTTACCCCACCTAGCTTAAAAGCATAATTAAAGTTCTGGCTATTATCTCTTCTACTTTGGGGAATAAACTGATATTCTAACTCAGCTATTGCTTCTTTTCCATCTTGATTATAAGGTGCTATAACAGAGATGCCATAACCTGTAAACTTATCTCTACCATAACCTAAATCCACCTGAATAAAATCACCTTCACCTGAGTGAAAATTAGTCATTTGGAACCTATAGACATCAGCCCCTAAATTTAAAGTTGAAGCCATTGCACTACTACCTCCAATTAGTACAAATAATACTAACAATAAAATAATCTTCTTCATCTAAATACTCCTCCTAATCTCAATTTATAGCTAATTATAACTATTCTATATTTAATATTTAATTTCCTGCTTTTATCAAATTTATCATATTATAATCAATTTTATTATTCTTCTAAGCAGGATATCCTGCTTAATTATAGAATACTATTAATTGTAGAGCAAACAGATACCTCCACCATAGCACCTTTGCAAGGATTACAAGAAAAATTATACTCAAAATGATTATAATCAGATCAAGGTATTTCTTGCAATAAATTTCAGAAAATTATAGAAAGGGGATTTATCATGAAAAAAAGATTGGTTTTCTTATTAACCTTTGCACTAATAATAATTTCTAGCATTCCTTCTTATGCAACCTTTACTACAGGAACTGGAAAACACACCTTTAAATTGGAGACATTTAGACCAGATCCAGAATACAATCTACAATCCTTTATGGCTGGATTTGGAATTAATAAGAGATCATCTATTAACCTAAGATTAACAAATACTGATGATGAAAGTCAACAATTAAATTATCTTGCACCTTATTACTCTAACATGTCTGGCTCAGAAGATGATAATGGTAATGGAAGTACCGATAATAACTTTTACGCTGTAGGACCAATTTTAGAAGTTATGTATCAATATATACCTAACCATCATCTCTTTGTCAATCCAAATTCATTAAATGCCTTACAGATTGGTTTAAGGAACTTACGGGGAGACAGTAAGGTGTCTTATGATGCTGAAGATTCTAGTGAACATGTCAATAGAACCTATCTAATGTTAGGCTTGATCAGTCGTTCCCGTTGGGATAACTATAATGTCTTCTCAAATCTAAATCTAACTACCGACCTTGCTCATAACAGCTGGGGATTTGATGGAGAGATTGGTGTAGAAGTGGTCATCAAAGGAAACTTCAAAGCAGAACTTGGCTATAAGTATATGGGGACAACTTCTGGCTCAGCAAGTGGAGCTACTATCGCTTTAAAAGTAGATTACTAAAAAACTTGGGATTTATTAAATCCCAAGTTTTTTTATATCTTATATTTTCTAATAACTGCTTCAGCCACCTTTATCCCATCAACTGCTGCTGACATAATTCCACCAGCATAACCTGCACCTTCTCCAGCAGGATATAAGCCACTAATATTACTCTCATGTTCTCTACTTCTAATAATTCTAATTGGTGATGAGCTCCTTGTCTCTACTCCAGTCATCACTGCCTCATCCATAGCAAAACCCTTTAATTTTTTGCCTAATTTAGGTAATGCCTCCTTAATAGTCTCAACCACATAATCTGGAAGACACTGACTTAAGTCTGTCATAAAAACTCGAGGTGTATAAGAAGGTTTAACCTCTCCCCATTTAGCAGAAGGCTGACCTACTAAGAAATCTCCTACTAATTGGGCTGGAGCATTATAATTTCCTCCACCAATTTCAAAGGCTCTCTGCTCCCATCTTCGTTGAAATTCTACACCTGCTAAAGGATGTTCACTACCAAAATCCTTAGGTCCTACACCTACCAACAAAGCACTATTAGCATTTACCTTAGCTCTACTATATTGACTCATCCCATTAGTAACTAATTTACCGTCTTCAGAAGCAGCAGCTACTACTTCTCCACCAGGACACATACAGAAAGTATAAGCAGTTCTACCATTTGAACACTGCTGGGATAGACTATAATCAGCAGCCCCTAACTTAGGATGACCTGCAAATTTACCATACTGGGCCTGATCGATTAGATCTTGGGGATGCTCGATTCTAACTCCAATAGAAAAGGACTTCTGTTCAACTTGTACACCCTTTTGATAAATCATTTCAAAGGTATCTCTGGCACTATGTCCAATAGCTAAAATAACTATATCTGTTTTAATTTTCTCGTTTTCATTGACCATTACTCCTTTAACTTCCTTACTTTCTATTAACAGCTCAGTAACTTTACTCTGAAAACGAATCTCTCCACCTAAAGCTATAATCTTCTTTCTTAAATTCTTAACTACACCTTGTAGTATATCTGTCCCTACATGGGGTTTATTCTTATACATGATTTCATCAGGGGCACCTGCTTTAATCAACTCCCTTAATACCTTCCTACAACGTAAATCCTTAATTCGAGTAGTCAATTTACCATCAGAGAAGGTTCCTGCCCCACCTTCACCAAACTGTACATTTGATTCAGTATTTAATTGTCCATTATTCCAGAAATCTTTAATATCTTGACCACGCTCTTCTACATTCTTTCCTCTTTCTAAAACTAAGGGGCGATAGCCCATCTCTGCTAAAAGTAAAGCAGAAAATAACCCCGATGGGCCTGTACCTACAACTACAGGGCGGTGATTCAACCTCTCACTTCCAGCCTCTACATACTTATACTCCATCTTAGGACTCTTTCTAATCTTATTATCCTCTAATCTATTTAAAAGACTATCTTCCTGCTCTACTTGAACATCGACAGTATAAACAAAATATACTATATCCCTCCTTCTAGCATCGATAGACTCTTTATAGATTCTATAATCAATCAATTCTTCTTGACTTATTCCAAGCCTCTTTAATAACTCTTCTTCAATCTTACTTTTATCATCTTCAATCGATATCTTGATATCAGAAACACGAATCATAATTATTTAATTCCTTTCTATAATTTAATATTAATCAGCCTATTATGCAACTCTTAATGATAGGCTACACTAATATCATATAATTTTATCATCTTCTTTGCAATAGCTATCAGCTATCTAGAGCAATGCTTCTAAGCAACTTATAGATTTACAAATCTATAATAAAACTTAATAGGGATATTGCGACACTTTAAGTTTTAGCTACGGGTTTTAACCCGTAGTGTAACATATCACCATCACCACAGGTTGAAACCTGTGGCTAGTAAATTTATC
>NZ_JBSQYM010000094.1:0-11515 GCF_055140805.1 Orenia sp. | reverse complement strand
ATGTAACACTTTTGTGTCAGGAATCGAGAATCTGGAATCAGTCTGTTTTACTGATAACTGGTCCCTGACTCCTGATTCCTAAAGGTGTCACAATATCCCCATTAAATTACACTTTAGACTTGGAGATCTATATTATTCTAACTATAATTATATCTTTGACTATGTTATATTTTTTAGAATAATGAGTAAAATAAGAGATATCTGCTATTATTAACTACAAGGGGGGAAGCAAATGGATTTTAATTTAGTCATTGCTGGAGAAGCAGGGCAAGGATTGAATACATTAAATTTTGTATTAAGTAAGATTTTATTCAAAAGTGGATTCAATGTTTATTCAACTAAGGATTATGAATCCCGTGTTCGTGGTGGACATAATTTTATGAAAATTAGATTCGGAGATACTAAGATAACAGCACCTAAAGATGAGCAAGACATATTGTTAGCTTTAAATAAAGCTGCGGTAGAGATTCATCAAGATTTTGTTAAAGATGATGGAATTATAATTTATAATGGTGAATCCTATGAGGGAGAGCTAAGAGAAGAGAACAAGGATAAAGAGATATTTTCTTTAGAAGCTGCTTTAATAGCTGATGATATCGGAAATGGTAGAGTAGCAAATACAGTATTTGTGGGAGTATTACTTAAATTATTAGGAATGGATTTAAATATTGCTAAAGAGGTGTTAGGTGAATACTTTAGACGTGCTGAAGATATTAAAGATATGAATATCGGTGCATTGGATAAAGGGTATGAGAAAGCGGAGGTTGCTGAAAGAAGGTTTGAAATGCCCCAAGTTACTCCTAGCGATAATCAAATCTTAATCAATGGAAATCAAGCTATTGGAATGGGAGCAGCTGTGGCAGGGGTACAATTTTACTCTGCCTATCCAATGACTCCAGCAACTGGTGTCATGAACTATTTAGCTAAAAGACAGAATGATTTAGGAATAGTTGTAGAGCAGGCAGAAGATGAGATTGCTGCAATTATGATGGCATTAGGTGGTTCCTATAGTGGAATTCGTTCAATGACAGGAAGTTCTGGGGGAGGTTTTTCCTTGATGGTAGAGGCTTTAGGCTTTGCAGGAATAGCTGAGATACCTCTGACTATTGTTAATGTACAACGGCCTGGACCAGCTACTGGACTGCCAACTAGAACAGAGCAAGCAGATTTATTATTTGCTATTAATGCCTCACAAGGTGATTTTCCATTGATGGTGATTGCTGTCAAGGATGCTGAAGATGCTTTTTATCAAACTTATCGAGCAGTAAATCTAGCTGAGAAGTATCAAATACCAGTTATTATCTTAAGTGATCAGTTCTTAGCAGACACTGAGGTCAATTTAGAAGCCTTTGAATTAGATTCTTTACAAAGATATGATGGATTTATTAGTGATGAACAAGCAGAAGGTATTAGTGATTACAAGCGTTATCAGTTTACAGAAGATGGAATCTCTCCTCTTGCTTATCCAGGTCAGGTTCCAAAGAGTGTAGTCTTAGTAGATAGTGATGAGCATGATGAGCATGGACATATCATTGAAGATGCTGAAACTAGAGTAGCAATGGTAGATAAAAGACATGATAAGATAGAAAAACTCATCTTAGAGGATTTAGAAGAGCCAGAGTATATTGGACCAGAAGAAACAGATTATCTATTGATAGGGTGGGGTTCTACTTATGGACCATTACAGGAAGTGCGAGAATTATTAGAGAAAGATGGATATAATGTAGGGTTATTGACCTTCAGCGATGTCTGGCCATTACCAATTGAAGAGTTAGAGGATAGAATTGATGATACGGTATCGATTATGGTTGAGAATAATGCTACTGCTCAATTCTCTCGTTTAATCAGTAGTGAGACTGGAATTATGGTAAATCATGAGATTGTTAAATATGATGGACGACCATATACAGCTGAAGAGATTTATGATGCCATTAAGGAAGAGGTGATTGACTAATGGTAAATCCAGAGATATATGAACCAAACCGTGAGACAGCTTGGTGTCCAGGTTGTGGTGATATTCCTTTACGTCAGTGTTTAGCAGAAGCCTTAGCAGAGATGGAGCTTCAACCTCCTCAAGTAACTATGTTTACTGGAATTGGTCAGGCAGCTAAGATGCCCCATTATATTAAGGTTAACGGATTTAATGGTCTCCATGGTAGAGCCTTACCACCTGCTTTAGGAATGAGAATTGCTAATCCTAAGATGAAGGTAATAGTAGAATCAGGTGATGGTGATACCTACGGAGAGGGTGGTAATCATATTCTTCATAATATCAGAAGAAACCCTAATATTGCCCATTTTGTTCATGATAACCAAATTTATGGTCTGACTAAAGGGCAAGCATCACCGACAACTGGTGAAGAGATTACTACTTCTACCCAACCAAATGGTATTACGGCTAGACCCTTTAATCCAATTAAATTTGCAGTAGCTATGGGAGCTAGTTTTGTAGCAAGAAGCTTTGTAGGTAAAAAAGAACACTTAAAGGCAATGATGAAGGCAGCTATTAATCATAGAGGATATGCTTTGATAGATATTTTGCAACCTTGTGTTTCTTTTAATAAGGTTAATACTTATCAATGGTATATGAAGCGGGTTTATCAATTAGGTGATGATTATGATCCTACTAGCTATGAAGGTGCTTTGAAGAAGTCTGAAGAGTGGGGAGATAATATTCCAATTGGTATTATCTATAAGAATGATGAGATTCCAATTTTTAGAGATAAGCATCCTCAGATTGCTGATAGAGAACTAGTTAAAGAGAAGAAAAAACCAACAGATTTTCAAGCATTAATTGATGAGATGAAATAGACTTTAATAAAGGTAAAGGATGAGGATTATCCTCATCCTTTACCTTTATTAGTTTGTAATACCCACAATAGGTAGTGCTTCTTTGACTTGATTAATAACTTTTTGGGATATTACCGATGCAATTATACAGAGTAATAAATCTCCAGGGATTGGCAGTAAAAATCCAATTTTAATTGCTTTACTCAGACTAATAGTAGTTCCTGCAATCAAGTTCAAATTAAGATAAAGATAGATTACTCCAAATAAATAAACTATAGCTAAGCCGATTAAATTAGCTAAGAAAAAGTTGATAAAACTTGTCTTCTTGAGATTTTCAACTATTTTGCCAATCACATAAGCACCAATTGCAAATCCTATTAAATATCCAAAGGTAGGTTGTAATACATAAGCAGGTCCTCCCCCATGAGTAAAGATAGGAATACCAATCAATCCTACCCCTAAATAAACTAATTGACTAGTCAAAGCCAAGTTAGCGCCTAATAAGCTTCCAGCAAAAAAGATGAATAAAACTTGTAATGTAAAGGGTACATAAGGTATAGGAACTTTAATAAAAGCCCCAACTGCTGTGAGAGCAGCAAATAATGCAGCTAAGATAAGATTTTTAGTTTTAATTTTCATCACCACCTGATAGTTTCTTATGTTAGTACCAGAACTGAATACAATAGAGAGATAGTGCGACACTTTTTGGAATCTGGAATCAGTAGTCAGGAATCAGTTATAAACACTGGTTCCAGATTCCTGATTCCTGACACGAAAGTGTCCCAATATACCCATAAAAAGATATTATCTATATACACGTTTAATTTGCTAAAAATATAAGTATAATAGACTTTAATTCTTTAACTCTGCAATAGGAATTGCATTCTCTACCCTTTTAATAACCTCTTTAGAAATAATTGCAGAGATAATAGCTTTGATGATATCAAAGGGTAAGAAGATTAAAAAACCACCAATTAAGGCACTGTTAATTGGATATGCTTTACCAAGATAAAAGTTCATAATTAGATAAAGATGAGCTACTCCAAAAAGATAGAAGACAACTAATCCTAATAGATTGGCTAAGATAAAGTTTTTGAAGTTTTTCTCTCTGTTTTCGATTAGTTTACCAATTACATAAGCCCCAATAGCAAAACCTGCTAGATATCCAAAAGTAGGGTTTAATACATAAGCAGGACCTCCACCACTTGTAAAGATTGGTATACCGATTAATCCAACAAAGATATATACCAACTGGCTCATTAATCCTAGGCGACTACCTAAGAGGTTAGCAGCAAAGATCACAAATAAAGGCTGCATACTAAAAGGAACTCCAAAGGGAGTAGGGATCTTAATAAAAGCACCGATTGCAGTTAAACTTGCAAAAAGAGCAACTAGTACCATATCTTTAGTCTTAATATTCATAATGAATCCTCCTTGTATATATAATATAAAGTGGTTAACCGTGTTTTTAAAAGGTTAACGATGGATTTATTATAACAGAGTCTTATAATATTTGTCAATAGAATTACAATTATACTTGAAGGAGCAATTAATTTATAGAAAAATATAATGAAAATGATAATTGTTATCAAAAATAACAAAAAATAAATATTTCTTAAAATTAAAGCAGGAATTGTTACTAATAATCTCTAATAATATATAGAAGAGTAAAAAAACTCCCGTATAAGAAAGGCTACTTTACTAATAATATTAAAGAGACCTATTATCTTTGATAAATAATTTTAAAAGCTTAATTATAAATTATAGTGAAGTTGGGAGGAATAATTGTGAATAAATATAGGTGTATTATTTGTGGTTATACTTATGACCCTAAAAGAGGTGACAAAACTCAAAGGATAGAAGAGAAAACTCCCTTTGAAGAGTTACCTGAGAGTTGGCGTTGTCCAACTTGTAGGGCACAGAAGATGGACTTTAAGGAGGTTAAGTAAATGAAAGCAGTTCAAATTAAAGAGAATATTTATTGGGTAGGGGGTATCGATTGGGATTTAAGGGATTTTCATGGTTATTTAACCCAAAGGGGATCTACTTATAATGCTTATCTAATTATTGATGAGAAGGTAACTTTGATTGATACAGTCAAGCATTATCTTTATGATGAGATGATAGCTAGGATCTCTGATATCATAGACCCAGCTAAGATTGATTACATAATTTCTAACCATGTAGAGATGGATCACTCTGGTGGTTTACCTAAGTTGATGGAAGTAGCAACAAATGCTAAATTGATTACTTCTCCAAAGGGAAGAGCAGGTTTGATGGCTCATTATAAGAAGGATTGGGATTTTCAAATTGCTAAGCCAGGAGAGTCACTTAACATAGGAGAGAGGAATTTAAACTTTGTATTAACGCCAATGGTTCATTGGCCAGATAATATGGTTACATATATACCAGAAGAAAAATTATTATTCTCTAACGATGCTTTAGGTCAACATTATGCTAGTGTTGAACGTTTTGATGATCAAGCTGATTTTGATATTGTTATGGAGGAAGCTAAAAAGTATTATGCTAATATTGTAATGCCTTATGGAAGGCAGGTCCAAGGTGTTTTAAAGACTGTGGCAGGTTTAGATATTGATATAATTGCACCATCCCATGGTGTTGTTTGGAGAACCTTTGTTCCAGAGATTATAGAGAGGTATAAAAAATGGTCAGCTAATGAATATGATGAGAAGGCATTGGTTATATATGATACTATGTGGGATTCTACTAAAAAGGTTGCTTATGCAATTCAGAGTGCTTTTGAAGAGAAGGGTATCAGTACACGGATGTTAAACTTAGATGTAAATCACCGTTCAGATATCATTACTGAAGTGTTAACAGCCAAGTATATCTGTGTAGGATCACCAACTTTAAATAATAATATGCTACCATCAGTAGCTGCCTTTTTAACATATCTAAAAGGTTTGGCTCCTAAAAATAGAATAGGTTTAGCCTTTGGTTCTTATGGTTGGGGAGGACAGAGTATTGGTCAAGTAGAAGAAGTATTAAAGGAATGTAAGTTTGAAATTCTTGATTCAATTAAGGTTCAATATATACCTGACGAAAGTCAGTTAGAAGAGATTAAAAACAAACTAAAGGAGGAGATTAAATAATGAGTACTGAATTAAGAGAAGTTTATAGATGTAACCATTGTGGTAATGTAGTGGAGGTTGTACAGGCAGGACCAGCTCCATTAGTATGTTGTGGAGAAAATATGGAAAAGTTAGAAGCTCAAACAGCTGATTATACTACTGAAAAGCATGTACCAGTAGTAGAAGAGGTTGAGAGTGGAGTTAAAGTAACTGTTGGAAGTACTCTACACCCAATGACTAAAGAGCATTTGATTAGATTTATTGAAGTATTAACTGAGGATAAAGTGCTTAGAGCAGAATTAGAGGCTGGCCAGGAACCAGTAGCTGAATTTAAGGTAGCTAAAGATGAGATTGTAGAGGTTAGAGAATTTTGTAATATCCATGGACTATGGAAAGCTTAGTAAAAATAATTGACAATGTACAATTGACAATTAAAAATAAATTAAATTGTACATTGTTCATTTTAAATTGTAAATTAAAAAATGGAGGATGATAATAATGGCTAGTTTAAAAGGAACAAAAACTGAACAAAATTTATTAAAGGCATTTGCAGGTGAATCTCAAGCAAGAACACGTTATACATATTTTGCATCCCAAGCAAAAAAAGAAGGTTTCCGTCAGATCTCTGAAATCTTCTTAGAGACTGCTAGAAATGAAAAAGAGCATGCTAAGGTATTCTTTAAATTCTTAGAAGGTGGAGATGTAGAGATTACTGCTGCATATCCTGCTGGAGTAATTGGAACAACTGAAGAGAATCTAGAGGCTGCTGCTGCTGGAGAGAATGAAGAGCATACTGAGCTATATCCAGAGTTTGCTCGTGTAGCTGATGAAGAAGGTTTCCCAAAGATAGCTGTGGCTTTTAGAAAGATTGCTGAAGTAGAAGTAGAGCATGAAAAGAGATATTTAAAGTTATTAAAAAATGTAAGAGAAGAGAAGGTATTTGCTAAGGATGAAACTGTAAGATGGAAATGCGATAACTGTGGATATGTACATGAAGGTGAGCAAGCGCCTAAAAAATGTCCAGCCTGTGCTCATCCACAAGAGTTCTTTGAGTTAAAAGAGACTAATTATTAAAAGTTAAAAAATTATTAAACCCTTCACCTTATTGGTAGATTACTAATAGGGTGAATTTTTTATTTTAAATTTAAAAGTTTAGATGATAGGCTAAGGATTATTTAGATCTACAAGTTTAAAGTGTAATTTAATGGGGATATTGCGACACTTTTAAACCCCAGTGTATAGTGTATAGTTGAGAGTGAATAGTTAAATACAAAACCTTAAATCACAAAGCTTTTAATCTTTTTACTATCAACTATCAACTGACACAAAGTGTCGCACTATCTCTATATTGTTTCATTCTAAAGTTGGCAAGAAGATAAGTAAGTAGTATATGGTGTGGATTGCTATGCTAGATTTTGATTAATTAATATTCTATATTTTATTGGAAATAAATTGATTAAAAAGTATAATTGTTCCTAAAGACAAGTGGAAATAAATATAATCAAATTAAAAAGGTGTTTTTTGATAATTTGTTTAAGTATATTATTAAGATATCCTATTAAATAGATTAGAATAAGTTATTGTATTTAAAGTTAGTTTATCAATTGAAATGACTAGTTACTTTTGTGCAAACGTTTTTTATTTAATAATTATTAAGGGTGATAATAATGTTCGATTTATCTAAAAGAAGGCATAGTAAGATATTATATATATTATTGAATCAGCAAAAGTTGACTATTAATCAATTAGCTAAAAGTTGTAAGGTCTCTTCGCGTACAATTAGAAGTGATTTGGATAAGTTAGAGAAAGAATTGAGTAAAATGGGTATTATCTTACATAAAAAGCCAGGTGTTGGGGTTTGGTTGGAATCTGAATATGATAAATCTATGTGGCTGAAAGAATATATATCAAAAACAATTACTTTTAAAAGTAATTGTTCACCTTTAGATAGAAGAGCAGAGATAATCAAAATGTTACTTGAAAATAAAAGATATACTTGCAAGCTATTAGCCGAAGAGTTATATGTTAGTAGATCTACAATTAATAAGGATCTAGCAAAAATTAAGAAGTGGCTCAGCAATTATAATTTGACCTTAGAGAATCATCAGCAATCGTTCATTAGAATAAAGGGAGAAGAGAGAGATTTAAGAGGAGCAATAGTGGAGGTATTATTTAAGCTAATTGAAGAAGAAAAATTAGAAGAGATAAATATGTTATTAAAAAATAATCATAATGTTGATCCTAAAGATTATGATATCTTAAGAGATTTTTCTGCTGAAGTAGATTTGAAAAATATTAAAAAGATAATAGATTCTAAAGAAATTAAAGATAGTTTTTTATTTACAGATATTAGTAAGCTCTCTCTTATTTTTTATATCACTATAAGCATAAAGAGAGTTAAAGAGGGTAAGAAAATCAAATTATTAGTACAGGATAGGCTTAGATTAAAGAGGCTAAAGTTATTTAAATTAGCTAAGATTCTTGGAAGAAGAGCAGAAGAAGACTTTGAAGTAATAATTTCAGAGGATGAGCTTTGTGGAGCTTTTATACAGTTTTTATGTGCAGATGTATACTATGATAAGACACTAGCTACTAAAGAAGATATATTAAAGAAGCTTAATATTACTATTCTTGATATAAGTAGGAGGTTTATTGGGATAGTAGAAGAAGAATTAGATGTTAATTTAGAAGATGATATAGATTTATTTTTAGATTTAATATTACACATCAGACATATTTATAATCATTTTAGATATCAAGTTCCTAAGATGATTGTAAATGAATTAGATAATTTGATAATAAATAGAATCAAAGAGAATAATCCTGAGATAATTGAGATATCCAATAGAATTATAGATGTCTTTAGACAATATCATATAAATATAATAAGTCAGAGAGATATTGATTATATAGCTATATTATTATTATCGGCTTTTGAAAAACAGACCAAAAAGGTAAAGGCTATAATTATTAATAATGAAGCTCTTATAATAAATGAACTAATGGTTAGTAGATTAATAACAAGTATATCAAATTTAGAGATAATAGATTATATTTATAGTAAAGAAGTAAGTCAGAAAAGATTAAAGGATGCTGATTTAATTATTACTTCTAATCAACGAATTACTCTACCAGAAGCAATAGTGATTAGTCCTTTAGTCAAGGAGAAAGATATTCAATTAATTAGAAATAAAATTAAACTAAAATTAAAATCTAAGATTTTATAGGATAAGGTAACTGTCTTTACGGATATTTACTAGAAAAAAGCTATAAATGATATATTTTATATAGATAAACAACCTTAAAAAGAAATTTATTTTTTTACTTCCTTCTTAAGATTAAGAGGGGCTGGGGGCGTTGTGAGATTTTAAGAACTTAAACTCACCCCTAACCCCTCTCTTCATCTCAAGAGAGGGGAAAATTACATTCTAATAATTTAATACCTTTAATTTCTTAACTAAAAACTTTAAAAGATAACTTTCAGCAACGAATCTACCGAATTTACGCGAATAAAACCAAAAGAATTAATCTTTTACTCTTTAATTCGTGTTAATTCGCTGCTAATTTTTAGCTTTTAATCTTTAGTCTTTTATTACACTTTAGACTTGGATATCTATATAGATATTCAACTCTAGAATGAAACAATAGAGAGATAGTGTGACACTTTGTGTCGAGCGTGAGCTATGAGTGTGAGTGTGTGTAAAACTTCTTTTTATTGGGGGTTACTCACACTCACACACCCACTCACGCTTATTTTAAAAGTGTCACAATATAACCATTAAATTACGCTTTAGACTTGAACACCTATAGTACTAGTCGATTTAAAATCTACAAGAGATATAATAGCATAAGATTATAAGAAATATACCTGTTTAAAGTTGAGTTTTATCACTTTATGTTGGGTATTTTTATTTATTTTGATGCTTATAGGAGGGTGAATTGTGTTAAATTTATCTAAATGTAGATACAATAAAATTATAGATATATTATTAAACACTGATAAGATAATTACTATTAAAGAGTTAGCTAATATATGTAATGTCTCTTCTAGAACTATTAGGTCTGATTTGAAAGAATTGAAGGCTGAATTAGATAAATTCGATATTTCTCTATATAAAAGACCAGGGGTTGGTGTTTGGCTAGAGGCAGATGATAAGAATAAGAAGTTTTTAAAAGGTGAGATATCTAGAGGCGAGCTAGAATATCTGTTATTATCCCCAACAGATAGAGTAAAGGGGATAATTAAGAGGTTATTATTAAATCATAAAGATTATACTATAATGCTATTGGCTGAAGAATTGTCTGTGAGTAGGTCAACTATTATTAAAGATTTAATCGATGTGGAGCAATGGCTGAATAAATATCAGTTGACTTTAAATAGAGTAAGAAATCATGGAATTTATATAAAAGGAAGAGAGCTACATTTAAGAGAGGCAATGGTTAATATTATCTTTGAGCTATTAGGTGATAGATTGGAGGAGATAAGCCAGCTATTGATGAATAATCAAAGTGTTTATCCTCAAGATTATGAAATTCTACGAGAGTTTTGCTCCGATATAGATTTAAAGAAGATAAAGAAGATAATTGAGACTAATAAAATAAGAAATAATTATTTATACTCTCGTAAATCTATTTTATATATTACTTTCTATGGAAGCGTTACCTTTAAAAGAATTAAAGAGGGGAAAGGGATAAAATTAACTCCTCATGAACTTAAAGAATTGAACAAGCTAAAGTTATATAAAATTGTTAAGTTATTTAGAGTTATAGTAGAGAGAATAGTAGGTTTAAAGATATCTCAAGATGAGTTTGGGGGAGGTTTTTTACAATGTTTATCAGAGGAGTTTTATTTAGATAAAAAATTAGATAATAAAAGAGAGGTTTTGGATAGGATAGATGAAGAAGTAATAAATATAATGGATAAATTTATGGCTATAGTTGAAAGGAGATTTAAAATTAATATAGAGGGTAACACTGTCTCCTATATGAATCTGATATTATATATAAACCATCTTTTAAAGAAGTTTAAATATGGTATTAGTAGAAATGTACTCTCTGATATAGAGGATGATATAATAGAAGAACTTAGGGAGTTAAATCCTGGTATATTTGAAGTGGCTGGTGAAATGGAAGAGATATTTAAAGGGTATTCAATAGTAATAAAGCAAGATGATATTAATCACATTGCTTTATTACTATTATCAATATTTGAAAAAAATAAGGATAAAGTTAAAGCTTTAGTTATTTTTCATGAAAATAGAGTTATTAATGAATTGATTAATGTACGTCTAACTAATAAAGTGCCTAATCTTAAGATAGTCAAAACATTATATTATCATCAGGTAGATGAAGATTCCTTAAAAATGGCAGATATTATTATTAGCTATAAATATTTATCTCAAATTCCTGAAACAATAGTGATAAGTCCTTTAGTTGATGATAATGATATTAAAATAATAAATAATAAGATAAGATCATTTAAATAAAATTAATATGATTATTAATAAAAACACCATTTTTAATAAAGATGGTGTTTTTGTTATTTTGAATTCACATGGCCATATTAAGAGAAATATTTTTTAATGATGTAAAATTTCCATAATAAAAGTGGAAATTTATATATTGTTTAAATA
>NZ_JBSQYM010000093.1:0-11590 GCF_055140805.1 Orenia sp. | reverse complement strand
ACTTTGTGTCGAGTGTGAGCTATGAGTGTGAGTGTGTGTAAAACTTCTTTTTATTGGGGTTTACTCACACTCACACACCCACTCACGCTAATTTTAAAATTGTCTCAATCTATCCATATAGTCTCACAGTTAAATTAAATTCTAAGAAGATATAGCTAGAGATATTTTAATTTTTCTCTTTTTAGTAGGAAATTTATTGATGATAAAGAATTAAATAGATAACAAACTAGATAGGAGAGGATTTGAAGTGAAGAAGAGAAGGGGGTTATTATTTATCTTCCTTTGTCTTATTATATTGTTATTTACAGCTAACGCATCGGCAACTGCCTTGGATTGGCAGTATTATGAGACAGATGATTTTATTGTCTTTTATCCTAAAGGCTATGAATGGCAAGGGACAGAGGTACTTTATTATTTAGAGAAGTATCAATCAGAGGTAAGGGAGGTTACAGGTAATTCTGCTCAGTTTAAGACTACTATAGTGCTTCAAGATATGGGAAATGAGAGTAATGGAATGGCTGATCCTATTACTACTAAGATTGATATTTATACAAATAATCCTGCTACATATTCATCACTAAGTGGTCTAGAGAGTGCTCATAGTTGGTTGAGAAGTGTTAGTGTCCATGAATTTACTCATATTTCACAGATGACAAACGTTTCAGAAACTGCAAAGAAATTGGTTCATCTTTTTGGTAATGCTTATTCTCCCAACTCAGTTCCGTTTATCCCTTTGTGGATGGTTGAAGGGATAACAGTCTATCAAGAATCACAGATTGATTCTCATGAAGGAAGGTTGAACACTGGGTATTATGATGCCCTGATAGCTACTAAGGCTAAAGAGGACAAATTACCATCTATTTCAGAGGCGACTTATCCTCATAACCATTATCCAAGGGGGCAGTGGTATCTTTATGGTGGAGAGTTTTTTGAATATCTATCTAAAGAGTATGGTGAAGATAAGTTAGGGCAATATTTCAAATTAAATGGTTCTGATACTTCAGCACCTTTTGGTATCTTCTTTCCTAGCTTAACTTTAGACAATTCGGCTAAGATGATTTATGGTAAGAGTTTTCCTCAGCTATTTGAAGAATGGAAAGAAGAAGCAAAGCAGGATTATCAGGGTTGGCAGATAGATGGTCAACAGGTCTTGGAGAATAAGAGTGGAAGAATCTATAACTTACTTACTGCTCATGGTAAGATATATTATTTAAAAGAACTGCGTTTAACTCCAGCGCCTTTTAGTTCAAAGAGAAATTTAGCTTTGACAGAGTATGACCCTAATAGTGGTCAGGAGAAGATTCTTAAATTAATGAACTCTTCTAGTGCTACTTCTATGCAAATAGTTGGAGATCAAATCTATTACTCTCTACTTGAACTTAATAGAGGATTTGCAAATTTAAAGCAAGCTGGCAGAGGATCTTTAGGAGTCTTATATAGTTATGATCTAAATACAGCTAAGAGTACTGAGATTTTTAGAGGTGATTTCAAAGATTTTGTAGTTTTGGCTACAGGGGAGATTATTTATAGTAAGGATAATAAAGAAGAGTTTGGTTCAGAACTTTGGAGTTATAGTTCTAAAGGTAAAGAGAAATTAGCTACAACTACAGAGTTAATTAGTGAAATTACAGGTTATCAAGATAGATTTATAGTAGTGGCTAAGGATAGGGTAGGTTCTTGGAATATCAGTTATTTAGATTTAAAGAAAAATGAAGTCTCTTTAGAGCCAATTATCAAGACACCTTATACAGAAAAGTATATAAAAATAGTAAGAGATAAGATTTATTTTACAGCCAATTATGGTGATAATTATTCAGTTTATAGCTATGATTTATTATCTAAGGATTTGGCTGAAGTTACTAAGGATGGTTATAGTGTTGATGGGATACCTTATCAAGATAAATACTATTTTGTTAGCTTAACAGCAGATGGAGAAGGAATTTATAGAAAGAAGTTGGATTTTAAATCTATTGCTATGCCAGAAGTAGAAGCAGGAAGTTCTTTAAATATAGCATTTGATGGCAAAGTCAAAGAAGGAAGTGCTAGACTTAGGAGCTTAAGCTACTTATTTAAGCCATATTTAAGATTTCCATTATTAATGGGTGAGGATGCTTTGGGTCAAAATTATTATCTCATCAATTATTTCGATAATTTTTCTTTTACTTTTGGAACTAAACTATTCAATTCTTTGAATTTAGCAGTAAGTAACTTCGAAGATGATGAAGATGATAACAGGGTTACAGAATTGTACGTGGACTATCCACTTTATGCATCTAAGCTAAGTGGCTTAACATCATTAAATTTAGGCTATAGTACAGATTTTGATGAAGATTCGAATCCAAAATTAGCTGTCTCTTTCTCTTATCCTAGACAGGATATCTCATTAGCTTCAGAGGTCAATCTAAAGGTTGATGGTAGTACTAATACAACACTTAATTATCGCTATATTTTTAAGGATAGTAGCCTAGCCTTTAAGGCTAAAAGATATGATGATTTTGATAGTGAAGAGAGTATCCGGTCCTTTGATTCAGCAGAGGTTGATGATGGGTATCAACTTAGCGCAGATTATATTCATAAGTTGACAGAAGTTAGAAGTGGTTCATGGAGTCCTAATATCTTTATTGGAGATATCTATGGTAGTGTCTTTATAGATTATGCCCATGAATTAGAAGATGATAAAGATGACCTTTCTGGAGGTTACGAATTTTTAGTTGAGATGGGTCTCTTTAATTATCTTTCTGTAGTACCTAGATTAGGAGTGACAACTGATGGGCAAGAGGTCAAAAGTTATTTGGGAATTAAGATGGATCTTTAGAATAGTTGGATTAAGAGATAAATAATTGTATTGATAAAAGAGCTACTTGGGAAATTTCCTAAATAGCTCTTTTATTTATAATTTAATTTTTTAGTTTTTATTTGTATTTCATTAGTGTTAATTCCTGGTTAACAATTCTTTTAATAATTAGATTTTAATAAAAACTCTTTAATTCAATATATATAGTAGAACAAACTACTAGTTCTCTAAACATTAAAATCATATTTATTGTTCATCTTTGAAAAACTTTTTGACTGTCTCATAGGCTAATTTAGGTCTACGGTATTCATCAACAATACCTTTATTATTCTTACAACGGGGTCTAGTGTGGAACCAGCTTTCACCAGCAGTTCCTGGCTCTCCTGGGATACCCCCTTCACTAACTCGACAATCAGCAAATTGCCAGATCAAAGTACCGACCATTTCATCTTGCTCCATATAACAGGACAGAAGTTCCTCTAGCAGATCTTGTTGGCGTTCTTCAGTCCACTTAACTCTAGTAGGCTCACGGTAGCCATAAATTGCTCCAGCCCCAAATTCACTCATAATTATTGGTTTATTAGCACCGCCGTTTTCCTCTATCCATTTCTTTTCACGTTGATAATACTCCTCAACACTTTCTGTATACCATCCATACCAGCCAGTATAAACATTGATAGATACTATATCGACCAAATCAAGACAGATATCATTAAAGTGCTCACGAGTAGCAAAGGTTAAAGGTCTGCTCTGATCTAGCTTTTTAATCTGTTCAAACTGCTTACTATAAATTTCTCTACCCTCTTTTGTAGCACTTGCACACTCATTTAAAATACCCCAGATTATAATTGAAGGATGGTTGATGTGATTTTCTACCATCTCTTGAATACAGTCCTCACACTGCTGATCAAAATTAGGATGGAGCATTTGCTCTAAAGTAAAGCCACGGGCATGGTTTTCTTCCCAAACAAAGATACCTCGCTCATCACACAGGTCAAGAAATAACTCATCATTAGGATAATGAGAGGTGCGGACAGTATTTGATCCCATATCCTCCATTAAATCTAGATCCCTTTTCATCAAAGAGAAAGGAATCGCTGAGCCAACCATTGGATGGTCTTCATGGCGATTAAAACCACGTAGTTTAATCTCTTTATCATTTAATAATAGCTTAGTTCCATCAACCTTAATTACTCGAAATCCTACTCGTTCAATTAGATCATCAACTAATTTTCTGTCATTCCCTGTTGTACTTGTATTATGTAAATACAGTTTAGTCTTTAGTAAATAGAGATTAGGTTGCTTGTCTGACCAACTCTCTACTTTTGGAAAAGAAAAATCCTGCTCTAGCTTAAGCTGACTGGCTGCAGAAATTTTTACTTGGTCAAAGTCTAACTTATATTCATCATCAAGTAGACCTTCTACTTCTAATTCTAATGATCTTTCAGTTAGATTCTCTAAAACTACGGCTATATGAGCCTTCCAGATATTATCTTCTTGATAAGGCGTAAAATCTATTCTCTTGATATAGACCTCATTAATCTCTTCTACAGCAACTGCTCTGGTTAAACCTCCATAGGTATAGTAATCATTAGGAGTATGTAGGGCTGACTCTTTAGAAAAGGAATTATCCACTAGAATCTTTATCTCATGCTCTCCTACTTCTACATCCTTTACAATACAATCAAAAGGTGTATAAGCATTATAATGATGGGCAACCTGTTCACCATCAAAAAAAATATCTGCCGTATGGCTAACACCTTTAAAAAGTAAGCGAAGATTAGTCTTTTTAGAAATAGTAATCTTTTTTCTATATACTCCTAGGCCCCTATAAGTCAAGAAATCAGGATGCATCTCCCAACAACCTGGTACATTTAATTGATATTTATAGTTACTTGGCCACTCTCCCTTTTTATCAACAGGGGAGAAATCCCATAAACCTGAAAGTTCTCTCTGCTTTCTTAGCTGATGACGCTCAAATAATCTTAGCAAATCAATCCCTCCTAGATAAATATTAATAAATATGGTCTATTAAATTTTTCTTTACCATGATATTATCATAAATATAAGCAGAAAATCTACACAATTTTTTAGTGATAAGGACTTTGTTATACATATTTTTAGAAATATCTATGTTAATAAGTTGATTTTTTATTTTGTGCAGTATAATATAAAAATATGAATAATATTAATTACCATGTCTATTATTCAATTATTTTCTACAGATATTTAGGAGGTGCTTTTTTATTAAAGAATTATATGATCCTATGGATAGTTCGTTCTTAATGTTCAACCAAAAATTTGAATACTATGAAATGGGACATCGGCACTATCATAATCATTATGAGATATATTATCTACTTAGTGGAGAACGTTATTATTTTATTAAAGATAGAAGCTATCATGTTAAAAGTGGTGATATTGTATTAATTAATAAGAATGACTTACATCATACTTCCAATGCCAATGACCTTTGCCATGAAAAGATTATGATTTATTTTAAAGAAGAGTATATTCGAAATTTATTTAACCCTACAATGCTGATTAACTTATTTTCTATTTTTGAACATAAAAATCATATTATTAGATTAAATATTACCGATCAAGAACTAGTACAGCGGTTATTATTAAAGCTATTAGATGAATACAATAGCTTTAAATCATCTGGTGAAGAATTCGAAGAATATAAACAGGAAAAATTATTTCATTTAAAGATTATGCTAACAGAATTTCTTTACATTCTAAAAAAAATAAGAAAAAATCAAAAAGAGGACTTTAAACATACAAGCCCTCTTCATAAAACAATATCTGATATAGCTCAATATATTACTCAGAATTATGAAGGCAATATTAAACTGACTTCTATTGCTAATGATTTTTCTTTGAATCCTTGTTATTTAAGTTCTATGTTTAAAGAGATAACAGGCTTTTCCTTAATAGAATATCTAAACCTGACCAGAATAAAAGAAGCCAAAAATCTTCTTAATCACTCTGATTTAAATATTACTGAAATTAGTGAAAGAGTAGGTTTTAATACATTATCTCACTTTGGGAGGACATTTAAAAAATACAATAATATATCGCCTTCACAATATAGAAAGATTCACTTTAGTAAAAATTAGAACAAATAAAGTTGTATTATTATATTTTCACAGTAATAATTAACAGTTTCTTACACTTAATTACTATTCATTTCTATATAAGAGTTTAAGCTATCCCAACTCAGATTGGGGTAGTTTTTTATTATTATTAATGAATTTATCTCAAAAAAGATTTGACCTGGAGTTAACTCCAGATGATAAAGTGTTATTAGAGACTTAGCAAAATAATATTTTATTATTAAATATAGAGGATTAATAGGAGGCAGAAAAAAAGTGAAGAAAGTCTTATTTCTAACTTTAGCTTTAGTAATGGTATTTACTCTCGCTGCTTGTGGGGATAATAGTGGAAATAATATCAAAGGTGGTGATACTATGAGTAATATTTCAGAAGATAGTCAAGAATCTACCATAAAAGATATTAGAATAAAACTTGCTTTTAACAATGATGAAGTTATTGTGAAGATGTATGATAATCCAACGAGTCGGGATTTTTTAACCTTACTCCCATTAACCTTAGAATTTGAAGATTATGCAGGAGTTGAAAAGATTAGTTATCTACCAAGAAAACTATCCACAGAAGATGCACCTTCAGGCAGTAATCCAGAGATTGGAGATTTGACTTTATATGCCCCTTGGGGAAATCTAGCTATTTTTTATAAGGATTTTGGCTATGCTAATGGACTTATTAAATTAGGTAAGATTGAATCTGGACTAGAAAAACTTGCAGATATGAAGGGGGATTTTACAGTTAAGATTGCTAAGAAAGACTAAGCTTAATCTTAGTAGCTAAGAAAGAAGATGGCTTAAAAGCAGAGGTTAAATATAAAAATAAGGTAGTTATGAGGAAATTAGTACAATTGGTTTTCAAGAATGGTTATAAATAAAAATAATAATTGGAAGGAATGAAAAAAATGAAAAGATTAATAGTTATAGCTCTATCATTTTTTATACTTGCTTCAATGTTTACTTTTGCAGGTGAAGCAATAGCTTCTGAAGGGAATAAAGCTTCACAAATTATTACTCGAGCTGAATCAGGTTCTTGGGCTAAAGGTCCTAAGGAGAATTTTTCTGGTAAGGTAATTGTTAAACCTGTATTCTTGCCAAATAATTCAGCACATTTTTTGGGTGCTTCTGTTAACTTTAAAGCAGGTGCTCGAAGTGCATGGCATATCCATCCAACAGGACAGTATATATTAGTTACAGATGGTATTGGTTGGACACAGCATTGGGGCGGTCAAATTGAAGAGATTCGACCGGGTGATGTAGTCTGGTGTCCACCTGGTGTTAAGCATTGGCATGGAGCATCACCAAACTCTGAAATGACCCATCTTGTTCTTATGCAAGTAGCTAAAGGAGAAAGTGTTAAATGGTTGGAAAAGGTGAGTGATGAGCAATATAGTATCAGTAATTTAGCTACTTCTCAATCAGAGACCACAAATAACCAAGCCTTAAATTCCAAACAGCAAAGTATTGTTACTATTGCAGCTTTTACAGCTAATGGTAATTTAGAAAGGCTGAAAATTTCCTTAAATGAAGGCTTAGATGCTGGACTGACTATCAATGAAATTAAGGAAGTATTAGTTCAGATCTATGCCTATGCAGGATTTCCAAGGAGCCTAAATGGTTTAGGTACTTTTAGAACTGTCTTGGAAGAGCGCGAAGAGAGAGGTATCAAGGATGAAGTTGGAGCAACAGCAAGTCCATTACCTGAAGATAAAAGTAGTCTTAAGCTGGGAAGAGAAGTTCAAACTAACCTAGTAGGTCGCTCTTTTGAATATGGATTTGCTCCTGTTATGGATAAATTCTTAAAAGCCCATCTTTTTGGGGATATATTCGGACGGGATATTTTAAGTTATAAGACTAGAGAGTTAGTAACTGTTGCAGCTCTAGCCAATATGGAGGGGGTCAATCCTCAACTGCTAGCTCATCTTAACATAGCTTTTAATGTAGGAGTAACTAAAGCAGAGATGAAGAGTCTAATATCTGTAATTGAAGCTAAAGTTGGTAAAAAAGAAGCTGATAATACAAGAGAAGTTTTCAATAGGGTTTTAAGTCTTAGAGGCGAATAATTTATTTTCTTTAAAAAGATCAATTTTTAGCATTAAGAGCTGAGAAAATTAAAGTAATCTAAATTAATGATATAGTCATCCAACTTTAGAACATAATTGAAATTATAGTAAGGTGTAATAAAATATTAAAGATACAATGGATGGATTGCTCTGATGTGGTTGAAGTGAGCTTAGATTGACGATTTTGCTGTTATTTTTGAGGCGGTTTATAAGTAAGATTTAAAATAATTATTGCTCATAAAAGAATATTAAAATTCTAGGAGGATTGATTATTAATTATGGAGTATAAAACAGTAGGTAAGACAGGAATTAAGGTTTCAAGCTTATGTTTTGGGACAATGTCTTTTGGTGGGGATGCGGATGAGAAGACTTCTAAAGCAATGTTTAAGCGGTGTCGTGAGGCTGGAATTAACTTCTTTGATACTGCAAATGTTTATAGTAGAGGACGTTCTGAAGAGATACTTGGGGAGTGTATTGCAGACTGTAGAGATGAAGTAGTCCTTAGTACAAAGGTCTATTATCCAATGAGCCAGGATATTAATGCTATGGGGCTTTCTCGTCGTAATATTATCCATGAGGTTGAAAATAGTCTAAAGCGTTTAAAAACGGATTATCTTGATTTTTACTTTGTACATATGTTTGATGAGAATACTCCTATAGAAGAGACCCTGCGTGCTCTTGATGATCTGCAAGCTCAGGGTAAAATTCTTTATCCAGCAGTCAGTAATTGGGCAGCTTGGCAGATTGCTAAAGCTTTAGGAATTTCAGCAAAAGAACAGCTTGCTCGCTTTGAATTGATTCAACCGATGTATAATCTAGTTAAACGCCAAGCTGAAGTGGAAATATTACCACTAGCTCTTTCCGAGAAGATGGGTGTTATCTCCTATAGTCCTTTAGGAGCTGGACTTTTAACAGGAAAATATGGTGTAAATAAACGACCAGAACAAGGACGATTAGTTGAGCAGCAAAGATATACTGACCGCTACGGAGATGAGATTAATTTTGCTGTAGCTGATCGATTTAGTGAATATGCTGTTAAAGAGGGTATGAACCCTGCCACTCTTGCAATTGCTTGGGTTATGTCTAATCCTGCTATCACAGCACCTATTATTGGAGCTAGAAATTTAGAGCAACTTGAGTCTTCTCTAGGGGCTGTTGATGTAGATATGACTTCCAAGTGGCGTGAGGAGATATCTGCACTCTCTATTACTCCAGCTCCTGCAACAGATCGGGGAGAGACACTACTACCAGAGTGGGATTAAATTAGAACAAAGATTTATTTCTTAATGCTCTTAATGCAGATATTTCCTTTATTTGGGTCAACCTGATGGTGGAAGAGAAGGATATAAACCATTTGAATAGGTATCTGGAGTTTTTAATTAAAAAATAGTAGATGATAAAACTGTGAATTTATTTTGAAATAAATTCACAGTTTTATTTCTTTCCTACTAGTCTATTTGAGATTCTTCGTAATCATTATCTTCATTTAAAAAGATTTATGAAGATAATTTCTTTGCCCAAGTGAGGGAAAAGAGTATTGAAAATCTTTTGTTTTAGCTCCTTTCTCTTAAGAATAAGAGAGAGGTTGGAAGGGAGTTTGAGTTTTTAACTAATAAACTCTGTTTTATAATCAAAAGTTATATAATATCTAAAGTTTTGATTTATAGAAGACTGGGCGTAGCCCAATTTGTTCTTATTAAGGAAATTATGCTTTTTAGAGGTTGTGGATAACTATTTTATTTTGTTTGTAATTTGAGAGTGGAAAAAATTATTGTTTGAACGAAGCAAAAATTGAATAAAAATTTAGAGTTAAATTAAGCCTTGATTAGAGAAATAAATTATTGATAATAATTTGTATTCTGATTGCGTAGTGAGTTTTATTTTTTTCTAGACCTTTTGGTGACTTTTAGGGCAATGCTAAAAGTCACTCGGTAAAAAGCTGATAAGCTTTACCGAAATAGTTTTTTATATTGATAAAGTGATTTATTGCTTAGACTCTTAATTGAAAATAAATTTTAGATTAATAGAAGAGTGGTCATTAGCCCAATTTGTTCTATCTTGAGGATATTTTTATGGGTCAAACTTCTTGTTAAGATGATTTTTTATAGGGTAAATTAGGAAATTCAAAAAAAAGCTTGACTTGGAGTTAACTCCAGATGATAAAGTATTATTAAAGGTGGATCAGACTACTATTTTATTATTAAATATGAAGAGATAAGAATATTTAGCAGATTAAGATTAAATAATAAGGTGATAAGAGTTGTTGGAAAAGGGGATTAAGAAGAATGAATAAAGCAAAATTATGGACTAAGGATTTTTTAATGAATTCATTAGCAATGTTTATTGTTATGTTAGTGTATTACCAATTGATGTCCATTATGGCGGTATATGTAATGGATAGTTTGCAAACATCAGCTAGTTCAGCCGGATTGATAGCAGGGATTTTCATTGTGGCTGCTCTAATTGCTCGGATTATTTCTGGAAAATTTATAGAACAAATAGGGCGAAAGAAGTTGCTCTATATTGGATTGACTGTTTATACACTTGCAACATTACTTTATTTTGTTGCAATGAATATACAGGTTCTCTTTATTATCAGGGTTCTTCATGGTTTAGGATTTGGAATGGCTACAACAGCTGCCATGACTATTGTAGCAAATATTATTCCACGATCACGGCGAGGAGAAGGAATGGGTTATTTTATGTTAAGTACAACTTTAGCTTCGGCTATTGGTCCTTCTTTAGGGATTTATCTTTATGACCACTCTAGTTTTTCTATGATTTTAAGCTTATCTCTCCTATTATTAGGTGTAGGCTACTTTGCAGCTTTTCTTCTAAAAGTGGAAGAAGTAGAGTTGACTAAAGAACAATTAGCAGATATGAAGAGCTTTAAATTTAATAAGATATTTGAAGTCAATGTACTGCCAATGGCAATGGTTGGTCTAATTGTATTCTTTGGTTACTCAAGTATTATTGGTTTTCTCTCCTCGTATGTGAATGAGATTAATTTGATCAGTGCAGGTAGTGTTTTCTTTATTGTTTATTCTATGGCCATGTTAGTTTCTAGACCATTAACTGGTCGTTGGTTTGACACTAAAGGTGAAAATTTTGTAATGTATCCAAGCTTTATAAGCTTTGCCCTTGGTCTGTTTATTATTAGTCAGGCTCAACAAGGTTTTACGATATTATTGGCTGCAGTCTTTTTAGGAATTGGTTTTGGAACATTTACATCTTGTGGTCAGGCAATTGCTATTAAATTAGTCCCAGAACATCGTATGGGAATAGCTACATCTACATTTGTGGCCATTTCAGAGATGGGGATAGGAATGGGCCCCTTCTTTTTAGGATTTTTAATTCCTACAGTTGGATTCCGTGGTCTATATGTGACTATGGGTATTATTGTTCTGTTAGCTATGTGTTTGTATTATTTCGTGCATGGAAGAAAAGTTAGCTATAATGAGGAAGTTGTCGGAAGTTAGATTAATTAATGGTATTTGTTTAATTTTAGAGATTGTTTTTATAATAATTTCATGTGCGTTAACTTAGTCCATAATTTGTTAAAGTAAAATTTACATTTATAAAAATAGAAAAATGAGAGAACCTTTAGGTGACAACCCTAAAAGGAG
>NZ_JBSQYM010000092.1:0-11655 GCF_055140805.1 Orenia sp. | reverse complement strand
GAGATGTGTATAAGAGACAGATCCTATTCAATGCATAAAATAAATTACTTATTCTCTCCTGATTTCTTTCTCTTATAGGTTTATATAATTTATAAGTTGCTGCAACTGAAAAACCTAAATCTGCCAAATTTAAATATCCTATAACTTGTTGAAAAAAAGAGTTTAATCCTGCAATTTCTGTTCCTAAATTTTTTATTAAAATTCTGACTAGAAAGAAACTTATTAAAATATTAAAAAAGTAATATATCCATTCTACAGAGACATTTAAAATCGAATTTTTTGTTCTCATTGCTTCTCTCCAAAAACATTATCTATTTTTTCATTATTTTTTATTAGACTCTCCCAAGTTATTTCATCTCTTCTGTCTGTTATCATATTATACTTTTCTTCTAAATTAATCTCACCATCAATAATACTTTGTAATACTTCTTTAAACTTAATTATATCACCTTGTGGTAATATTGTTCCATATTTCTCATCCTGAGTAATTTCTTTTGCTCCTCCCACATTAGTTGTTATAATGTAGTTAGAAAAATATGCCGATTCGGCGTAAACCTGAGCAGCACATTCAAATCTTGAAGTTAAGCAAAATACTTTCGACTTATTATAATACTCTAAAACATCACTTCTATCACTGATATTTCCAGTAAAAATCACTTTTTCCCTTAAGTTGGGATTCTCTAAGAAAAATAATTTTATTTTATATTCAAATTGATCATACATAGGACCCACTAACACTACTTTCCATCCTTTTAAATCTAACCTCTTTATTACATCAAGAAAAAAACCAGTGTTTTTTTCATAAGTTCCTAATCTTCCTACAGTTAATATTATATTTTCCTTCTCACAATATTTTTTTAACTTAACATCAACTCTTTCATTATCCATACCATTGCACATTAAAGTTAATTTATCCGCTACTTTTCTACCATATAATCCGTATTTTCTTATATTTTCATAAACATCAATAATTTCACTACTTAATAAATCAACATACTTAATAAAACTAAATTTTAATTTTCTATACTTCTTTTTTAATAACTTAATTGACTTCTCAATAAGATCATCACTTTGTTCTATTTTGAGTTCACTATTGAACCCTAAATCCATTTTTATATAAAATTTACCTTTAGGATTTAATTTTTTATATAACATACCTATAAATAAATTATAAGGTCTACAATGAATTGTCATTAAATAATCTATTGACTTCGCATTTTTTAGCAAATATAAATAAAAGTAAATATTATATCTATAATTAGGCATTCTTTTTATTTTAGTTATTTTATGTCCTCTAAATTCATCAAAAGTACAATCATCAGCAGTAACATATTCCAAATCTAAATTATATTGTTTTGATATAAAATGAGCAACTAAACCCACATCTTTATTTAAGTGTACATTTTTCATTCTATCAAAATACATGACCATTTTCTTTTTCATTCTATTAATATCTCCCTAAAATAATTTAATGTTAGTTGAATGAGCTTCTATCAACTAAATTCCATCTTTAAAAATACATAGATTTTCACTATATACCCCTTTAATTATCTATACATTATAAATTCCTACAATATTAAAGGCACTTATCCAACCCCTTACTAGCTAACAAATTTCTAATTTCCTTAACCTCTTGTGCCCGCTTCTTATCACATATCAAGATAGCATCATCAGTATCAACAATCACTATATCCTCTAATCCCACAGTAGTAATTATCTTTCCATTACCATGAACAATCGTATTCTTAGTATCAATCCCGATATGATGTCCACGAATTACATTACCATGCTTGTCCCTCTTCTCTACACGTTCCAGAGCAGGCCAACTACCAATATCATCCCAACCAAAGGAACCTGGAATAACATAGATATCCTCTGCCTTCTCCATTATACCATAATCTATCGAAATATCAGCTAATTTCTCGAATTCATCCTTGAGAATTTCTTCCTCTTTAGCTGTTCCAAGTGCTGATTTCATTCTTTCTAATCCTTCATGAAGTTCAGACATATACAGTTCAAACATCTTACGAATGGTAGAGACCTTCCAGACAAACATCCCACTATTCCAGAGATAGGTTCCTGCCTCCAAGAAGCGTTCAGCCTGCTCTCTATTAGGCTTCTCTGTAAAAGCTTTTACTTCAAAAACTTCATGTCCATTAATCTCATTAACTTTATTCTCATAATTAATATAGCCATATCCAGTTTCAGGATGGCTTGGTTCAATCCCAATTGTAACTAGGTTATCTTTTCTTTCAGCTACCTCAACAGCAGCTTGTACAGTATCTAGAAATCTCTCTTCATCTATAATCAGATGATCAGAAGGTAAAACAACCATTACTCCCTCTGGGTCCTTTCTCTCTATATAAAGAGCAGCCAATCCAATACAAGCTGCAGTATTTCTACGCATCGGCTCTACTGTCAGGTTCTCCACTGGAATCTCTGGTAGATGCTCCTGCATCTTCTCTACATACTCTTGGCTAGTAGCAATGAAGATATTATCATGAGCAGTTAGCTTACCGATTCTATCTACTGTAGCTTGAATCATGCTGCGATCCTTATCTACTAGGTTAAGAAATTGCTTAGGTCTATCCTTACGGCTTAATGGCCAGAAACGACTTCCTACTCCACCAGCCATGATTAATGGTGTAATCATTTTATCACCTTCCTATCTTAATAACAACTAAAAATCCTTAAGTTCTTAAACCCTATTTGGACACTGATTTCCACTGATTAAATGCCGATTTAAAACCTTTAATAATTTTTTAATACCTTAATCCGTTTTTATCTGTGTTAATCTGTATCTAAGTATTCTTTTGACTTTAAGTTCTTAAAACAATTTTTTGAACACTGATTTATACTGATTAAAATCTGATTTGAAATATTTAAGATTAAACAACCTTAATATATTTATATCTCTTATTCTTAATCGGCTTTTATCTGTGTTAATCTGTGTCTAATATATTCTTTTGACTTTAATCTTTTTAAAATATCCTTCTTTTAAAATCTAATTTTTGACCAAAATTAACTAGCAATCCAACTCTCATACCAGTTGCCTTTAAATAATTTATTAACTGTACTTCATGGACTTTAATTAACTTCGATATAGCTTTTACTTCTATTATAACTTTATCCTCTACTATAATATCAGCTTTATAAAAACCAACTTTGCTGCCTTTATACATAACATTTATTTCTTTCTGATTTTCAACAACTAATCCCATAGCTTCCAATTCAACTATTAAAGAATTCTCATACACATTCTCTAAGAATCCATATCCTAGCTCATTATAAACATTATAAAAAGCTTTTATTATCTTTTCTGTCAAATTTTCATGCAAATAACTCATAATAATAACCTTCTTTAATATTTTATATAATAGTATAAATTTAATAATTTTTCGTTTTTAAGTTCTTAAAACAATGTTTTGACACTGATTTCACTGATTAAAATCTGATTTGAAACATTTAAAATTCAATAAACTTAATACCTTTATATCTTTTATTCTTTAATCAGCTTTTATCTGTGTTAATCTGTGTCCAATTAGTCTCTTGACTTCAAGCTCTTAAAACTTTTTTGAATACTGATCTTCACTGATTAAGTTCCAATTGAAAATCTTAATATTTTTTACTCTTTATTCTTTGATCTTAATTGTACAATGTAAATTGTCAATTGTAAACTATCTTTTAAACCTTAAGATTATAATTAATATTCAACAGATTACTCTTTTCATTATCAAAGATATAATTCAAATTCTCTTTATTATACTGATAATTATCAACAATATAATCGATAATTTCAATTAACCAATAAACCCTATCTCTTAAAGTTTTATATGTTCTTTGCTCTTTAGTAGCTGCTAACTCATTAAAGGTCTGACTATAAACAAAACTAGGGACTTTAGCCACAAGTTCTTCTAACTGACCTATCTCCTTATGAAAACCTGCTAATTCCAGCTCATCATCAAATACCTTCTCTAACTCAACTAATTTATATCTAATTTCACCAAGAATTTCAATTGGCTCTGCTTTTAAACTATTGCCAAGTCTAATAATTCCAAACTCTTTTAACCATAAGAAGAGTAACATTAAGATTGAAAAGATCAACAATAGATTAGTTAAACTATTGTATCTAGCCAATAAAATAGAGGTTAAGCCAAAAACCAATGAAATTAAATAAATAGTCAATACTGTCTGTTTCTGATTTAATCCAAAGTTAATAAATCTATGATGAATATGCTCTTTATCTGGAGTAAAAGGATGCTTTCCATTAATTAACCGCCTTGAAAAAGCAAAATTTGTATCAAAAATTGGTACACCTAATGCCAATATAGGAATCAAGTAAGTAACTAGTTCTGTACTATTACCTATTGTAAGTAAAGAGATACTAGCTACAGCATATCCTAAAAACATACTACCTGTATCTCCCATAAATATCTCGGCAGGATTAAAATTATACCTTAAAAACCCTAAGATTGCACCAGCTAAGAGAACGGATAAACTAACATCTAACAAATTCCCTTGTATTAAACTTACCATAGCAAGAGATAATACCCCAATTAAAGATACCCCTCCTGCTAAACCATCTAATCCATCTATTAAATTAACTGCATTTACTAATCCTACAACCCAAAAAACCGTTAATATTGTCCCAAAAACCTCTATTAAAATAATATCACTTGCAAAGTTAATCTGTAATCCATAAGCTAAGAGAGGAATTGTTGCTAGGATTTGACCTACTAACTTAACCTTTGCTTTTACACCAATTATATCATCTGTTATTCCAAGAATAATTATAATAGCAGATCCTAATAATATCGCCTTAAAATTCGAATTAAAATCCAAAAAAATAAAGGAACTTATAATAAAAGATATATATATAGCCAATCCACCTAATCTAGGCATAACATTGCTATGAACCTTCCTATGATTAGGGTGATCTACTGCACCTACTCTATAAGCTAATCTCTTAACTAATGGTGTTAATAACAAAGACATAACCAAACTAGATAAAAACATAAAAAAATAACTCCTCACACTTAGCCCTCCTCTAATCTTATAATACCAAAACTTATATAAGCTATCAAAAATAAACTTATACAACCCAACATAAAATAACTAATAAGTTTAATAATCTCCACTAAATAACAGAAATTCAACATTGAATATTATATCTGTCAAAAAATGAATTTACTGTTATTATTATAACAAATAACGGATTATTTTCAAGTGATTTTAGATAGAATTGAAAATTACCTATATAAATATAATAAATCTAGTAATTTTTTAATTATACTAACTACTCAACTACTATTAACCAAAACTCAACCTTCTCTTTAATCTATCAAAAAGTCCTCTTTTCTGCTCATACTTACATAATCCATTAACCCTAACATCACCATCATTTATCACAGTTTGAGCATTCTTGAGATAGAGTTCAGCTCTCTGAGCAACCCTCTCCTTCAACCTAGAAAATCCTTCCTCTAAGCATTCTCTTCTTCTAGTATTAGAGTGAAGGTCAGAAGCAATCAATTGTACCATATTATGGTCTACCAGAAGTTCTGCTGTCTCCTTTACTTTAGAACCGAACATCCCCAATAAACTCCCTGCATTAATCTGGGCTAAAAGGCCACTCTTCACCCAATAATATAATCGATTAGGATTGCTCTGTATCTCTCTATACCGTTCAGGATGTGCAATAATTGGAGTATACCCCATTACCTTTAAATCATAAAGTAGATCATCAGTATAATCAGGAATCTTAGTCATCGGAAATTCTATTAGAATATATCTGCTATTATTAATAGTTGCCACCATACCTTCTTTAACCCGCTTAGCTAGATTAGGCATAATATAAACCTCTGCTCCTGACAAAATCCTAACCTTTATACCTGCTCTATCAATCTCTTCTTGTAATTTTTCAACCAGTTTTTCAGTTTCAATAGGACTGATTCCGTATCCTTCTTCCATATAATGAGGAGTAGCTACAATAGTACTAACTCCTTGCCGCTCTGCTTCACGAGCAATTTCTAATGACTCATTTAAGTCTTTAGCACCATCATCGACACCTGGTAGAATATGAGTATGAATGTCTATCACTTTTTGTAACCCCCTTCCTGAGTGTATAGTTGATAGTGTATAGTGTATAATTAAAGCCATAACTATAAACTAACATAATCCTCTAATTTTGACTAGTAATTTATTTTCTTATTTATACCTTAACTATTAACTATCAACTGTCAACTGTCTTTCTGCTTGTTCGCAAAATAGCTGTTAATAATTTTATTATTTCTTCAATATTTAGCAACAATGAACAAACTCTATTTTCACTTAATACATTACTAGCAACCAATAAATCCAACCAGTATTCAGTTTCACAAGCCTCTTTTAATGAAATAGATAATTTAGCAATAAAATCCCTTTTGCTTTGCCCTTCTAACCCCTCACGTATGTTTGCACCAATACTCGTTCCTGACCTTAATAATTGCTTAGCTAGAACATACTCTTTCTTCTCATTACACAAATATTTATATAATTTTACTATAGCAACAGAAAAATCAAAAGCCTTCTGATAAACAATACTGTCATCTTTTCTCAAATCAATCACTCTCCTAGGAATATTATCTGAATTAAAATTCCCAGAAAAGAAATTAATATACTTATTTATCTTAAAATTTGATATTATTATTTAATTAACGAAGTATATTCACTATTCACTATTCACTATTCACTATTCACTATTCACTATTCACTATCAACTATCAACTATCAACTATCAACTATCAACTATCAACTATCAACTATCAACTATCAACTAAATATCCTACGATTTAAAACTTCCTCCATAATAATAGTAATAGTTATAATATCCTCCTTTATTATTGACAGGACATTTAGTGATTATCGTTCCAATAATATTAGCATTAACCTTGTCTAATTGTTCCTTAGCCCTAACTATCATCGATTCTTCAGTTTGATGAGAAGCAACTATCAGTATTGTCCCATCTACCTTATTAGATAGGACTGCAGCATCAGTTACTGCAATCACAGGAGGTGTATCTATAAAGACCATATCAGCTTGCTCATCTGCTCTACTAATTACTTCTTCCATACGTTTTGAATTCAATAATTCGGCAGGGTTAGGAGGAATAGTTCCTGTTGTGATAACCTTCAATCCATCTATCCCTGTCTCTCTTAATCCATCTTCAAACTCAATTTCACCTGTTAAGATATTACTCAAACCTTCAAAGTTAGGTAAATCATAGAACTTATGCTGCATTGGTTTACGCATATCCCCATCTATAATGATAACCTTCTTTCCATTCTGTGCCATAGAAATAGCCAAGTTAGCAATAGTCAAGGATTTTCCTTCACTAGGACCACTACCAGTTATTACTATCTTACTCAAAGGATTATCAGGGCTTAAGAAACTTATATTAGTTCTAATAGAACGATAAGCTTCAGAAGCAGGAGATTTCGGGTTATGCTTAACTATCAATTCATTATTACGAGTCTTTAAAAGGCTTCGACTATCTTTTTGTTTATTTTTGCTAAATATATTCAACATCTTATTCTCCCCTTCCATAACCTTGAGAATGATCTATCATATCTAAATGAGGAGTCATACCCAATACAGGTAATCCTGTCAATCGCTCTACATCACTTTCATCCTTGATTGTAGTATCTAAATATTCAATCAAGAAGATTATACCTACAGCTACAAATATCGCTAACATCATAGCAATCACCATATTCAACTTAATATTAGGCTTAATAGGACGCTCGCTAGCAATTGCTGAATCTACCACTATAATATCCGATGTCTTCATTGCCTCTTGAATCTGTGTCTCTTCTTTCTTCTGGCGTAACATAGTATAAATACTTTCAGTCACCTTACTCTCTCTTTGCAGTCTAGCTAAAGCAAGTTCTTTTTTCGGTAAGGCACTTAACTCTTTTTCTATCTGATTAATCTGTGATCTATAAGTCTGTAGTTGGCTCTCTGTAGCGATAATATTAGTCTGTAAGCTAATTACTTTACTTTTTAAAGAGCTATAAAGAGGATTAATCGTCTTAGTTTTAGAACTTACTATTTCAGTTACTGCTTCTTCTAAGCGGTTTTTAATCTCTTCTCTCTTTTTTAATAACTCTAACACCTTAGGATGCTTGTCAGTGTATGATTCTCTTAAACCTGCTAGTTCAACTTCTAAATTAGCCAATTGCTGTTGATAAGTCTTGACTATTGGATTGTCAGTTATTACTTTAGTAGATACTATTTCTCTATCCTCTTCAGCCAACTTCTTATTTACATCTGCTAAACTAACTCTACTCTCTTTTAATTCCACTTCTGCTTTAGCCTTAGCTGTTTCTACCTCAGTTAATCTCTCTAAAGTAACCTTCCCCTGTTCTGAAGGTAGAATAACCCCATGCTTCTCTTTATACTCTAACAATTGGTTCTCTAATTCAGCCAGCCTACTCTCAGTGTTATCTAGTTGAGTAGTAATAAATCTATCTGCACCTTTTAATTCAATACTATTCATTTCACGGTTCTCTTCTCTAAACTCTTCCACCAAAGTATTTGCTATCTTTTTAGCTACTTCTGCATCTGAGTAATTTACAGTAATATCAATTAAATTATTCTGCTCTCCAGCACTAATAGAGATCATCTCTCTTAATCCTCTAGTTGAGATTAATTCCCCTGTCTCTTGATTTCTTAAATTTAATTTTTCAATAACCTTATTCAAAATTCTTCTACTTTTTAGAATTTCGGTATAAGTAGCCACCTTATTATTCTTCCCCATCCCCAAAGATAACTGATCACTGAATAAGTTCTCCATTCCATTATCCTCTTTGACCATCACTAGAGTAGACGATTGATATATCTTGGTCATATTAATACTAATAAAATAGCTTGCTAATAGAGCTACTATCATTGCACCAATAATAAACCACTTACGATACCAGATTATATTAAAATACTCACGCAAATCTATCTCTATCATATCTTGCTCAAACTGTTCCATCTTTCTCCTCCCAACTACTATAATCAATTGAATTTTCTATAATTAGATCACAAAATTACTCTGTTAAATTCTTTATACCATTCAATCCTCCTACAAAGAAGAAAAGATTAGTCCAAAAAGATGATTTTCTTAAGCTATATTTACCCTTCTCAATATAAACACTATCACCGTCTTCTAATAACTTATTACTATTTGAATCAAAAGCCACTATCTTATCTAAATTTAGCTCTTCCTTTACACCCTCTGATACATAGTTGACCTGATTAGAAGCATCTGTGGTTATCCCACCTGCTTGAGCAATCAAGTCATTGATAGTAGCTCCTTGCTTTAATTTATATCTACCAGGACTACTAATCTCTCCTACAATATTAACCTCGATAGATTCATCACCTATATAAAGAACATCCCCTTCCTCTAACAGATAATTCATCTCTGTGCTCTTACCAGCTAATAAATTTTCTAAATTAATAGTTAAACTTTCTTCACCTCTAGTCAACTTGGCGTTACTTAAATCAGCCGTTTCCTTTAAGCCACCAGCAAGGGAGATTAATTCCAACACCCTACTTTGTGGTTCTAGCTGATAAGTTCCAGGCTTATCAACCTCACCTAAGACCATTACCCTAACCTTTCTATAGCTTTTCAAAACCACATTCACATAGGAAGGTTCAATTTTAACATACTCTTTTAACTCTTTAATAATTATATCAGTCAGTTGATTAAGGGTTAAGCCTTCCGCTTTAAGATCACCTATTAAAGGAAATGAAATATTACCATCAGGGCCCACACTGACCTCCTGCTTTAAGTCTTCATGCCCCCAAACAGAAATATAAAGCTGGTCATCCACAGTCAACTTATACTCTGATGCTATTAGTTCCTGTGGGATAATAATAGTAATAAATACAACTACGATTAAAAACAACAATAATCTGCGCATTATAAACCTCCTCTTTAAAATGTACTAAAATGTATTCAAAAGTATATCTTATACACTTTTTTCAAACCAATATATCTTATTAAACCTCCATAATAATTTCAAAGGTTTAATTCCATACCTTTTTAAAACTTTTCCTTTTATGGTAGTCATATTACATTGCTTTTTATTAGGATATAATGCTGTTATATAGGCAATATAACTTTCTCCATTACGTTTAGTATATTTAACTAAATCCCTATGTCTAAAACCCTTTAATTCTTCTACTTTAGCTTTAGATTTTCTTCTCATAGGTTTAATTATCCAATCTTTTATATCGCATTCATCATTATTAATCTTTAAATCAGCAACTATAATAGCATCATTACTATGACTTTTTTCAATACCCCAATCTATTCTCTTATTTGCAGTATCCCCACCAGTACTTAAAGTAAGTTTTCCTAATTTACTTAATTCTTTTCTAAGCCAAGTTTTACCCTGCATAACGTGTTGTGCATAATCAAACCTTACATTATTACCATCAATCATCTTTTGATAATGATCAATATATTTTTCTTCAACACCTTCTGTTTTATCATGGCAATTACTACATAATGTAATAAGGTTACTTAAACTATTAGCACCTTTTAACCTTTTTGGCACGATATGATGAACTTCTAACATGCAGTTTGATTTAGAACATTCCATACATTTACACTTATCTCTGAGGATAACAGCTTTTCTTATATTCTCATCTAATCTGTTAGATTTTTGGTATTGCCATTTATAAAGTTTCCTTCCTTCTGTCAAAACTCTTATATCTATCGCCACATCTTCTAGATAAAACTCAGTTATATTAACCCATTTTCTTAACTTGTTTATAACTCTAATAATAGCTTCTTTCTTTTGTAATATACTAGGTGCAACTCTACCTTTTCTTGTAGATGAACTTCTATTATCAAATCTAGGTTGACGATATCTTTTATGACTTCTTTTATATCTTCTATACCCACGTCTTGTATCCATCAATCCCTTTACGTCTTTTCTTTGCTCAATAGTACCTTTAAATACAGCTTTATTTCTTGTTTTACATTTTTGTACTATGGCAATACCTACATGATTACTTCCATCATCTATTCCACAAATAAATTGACATTCTTCCTCATCATCTTCAACTTCATAATTTAATTGAATTGACATTGGATATTTATTAACTAATTTTGCTTTCTTCCTACGTATTAATATCCATGCTTTATTAATATTAGTTGGTGCTAACTTTTTACCATTTTTATCAATCACAAAAGCATAATTTTTAGTCATCTCTGACAATTCTCCTTTAGGGAATTTTCCTTCTTGCGAATGACAATATAGAGTTCATGTATTTGGGTGTTTGACTTCACCTAACTAGAAGTCGGTCATCCTGCCATACTCTTAGAGCCTCAGACTGAAGGATACATCCAAGGGTAAGTTTTTAACTTTCTATATAATCGTAGTTAACGCCTTTTATTACAAAGTGTCCAAAGGACACGAAGGCATCGTGTAATGTACTTTCGTAACAAAACACTCACTTACGCTTGAAAGCAAGTCAATAGCAATATACTTATAATATGTTAGGACTATAAGTATATTTTTCTATTCCTATACACTTTTGAGTATATATTTAGATACTATTGACTTGCTCCTATAAAATAATTTAATATTACATTGCCTCTGTCTCTTATACACATC